>JAMBLL010000252.1 GCA_023336765.1 Actinomycetes bacterium
AGCGACGCACTCGTGCGCGAGGCAGCAACATTGATGGGTACGTCCAAGACAGCGTTCGTCGAAGAGAGTGCGGTCAGCCGTGCCCGGTCGTTGATCGCCGAGTATCAGCCGGTCGTTCTCAGCAGCGAAGAGTTCTCCCGCTTTGTCGATGCTCTCGATGACGCGCCGGTCGCTATTCCTGAACTCGTAGACTTGTTCGCACAGCCGAGCCAGATTACACCAGGGTGACCGACCTGCGACCTGTTCGCAGGATCGAGGGAAACGACAACCTCGATCGGTTCGACTGCGGTGTGCCTGCCCTCAACGAGTGGCTCAAGCACTTTGCTCTGTCGGATCAGGGAGCCGGTGCTTCGGTGACCTACATCCTCGAGCGAGATACACGGATCGTGGGCTTCTACACCTTGGCCCCGCACACAATTGAGCGTGAAGCGGCACCGGGGCGGTTGGGCTCCGGGCTGCCGCGTCAAAGGCCGATCCCGGTGATTCTCCTCGCGCGCCTTGGTCTCGATCGGTCCGACCAGGGCACCGGTCTTGGTGGCGATCTCCTCAAGGATGCCTTGGCACGCTGTGCGGCCGCGGCCGACGAGATCGGTGGGAGAGCAGTGCTTGTCCATGCCAAGGACGCGGGAGCTGCAGCGTTCTACCAGCGATACGGCTTCGTGCCCCTTGAACAGAACCCGAATCACCTGTTCGTGTTGATGAAGGACCTGAGAGCATCGATACGACGTAGCTACGAATAGCGAAGCAGCCAGCGTTGGCTGCTTCGGAAGAGCGTGGGCGCGTGTGAATCGAAACCCGAGAACACAGGGTCGATACCGACGGGGCACGGATGCGCGGAAGGAGTGAACGGCTGTGACGTTGGGATTATGACCTCGAAGTCCGCGAGCAAGGCACCGAAGCGACGTCAAAGCGGTTCTCAAGTACAAACGCTGCCACGGCCCGGCTGGCCGCCAGCTATGCGCTAGCTGGTTTGGATGTCAGGGTGTTCGATCCATGACTCAAACATCTGGGCTGTGGCGTTGTAGAGGGTTTGATCGGCGGGGTCACGACTCAGGGCACGGTTGACGGCTGGACCGTACCCTGCGCCGGCGAGCACGAGCAATGCCATGACTCCGGCCGCGGTCTGTGGATCCTCGCTACCGCGGGCTCGCGCTGTGTCGGCGACCTTGAGGATGAGCGGATGACCCGACATCGCGGACGTGACATCCATTCCTTCGGAGATCATCCAGGTGACGAGGCGAGGAAATGCTGGAGTTGTGTCGAAGGCCTGCCACAAGCCCAGGAGTGCTTCGGCGGGATCCCCAACCCCTGTAGATGTGGCCGTGATCCGGGTCGCCATGCGGTCGAGGGCGGCACCGAGGAGTTCATCTTTCGAGTCGAAGTAGCGGTAGGACACGCCGAGGCTGCATCCGGCCTCGGTTGCAATTGCTCGCATGGTGGCGGCCGAAGGCGACCGTTCTTCGAAGATTCGTTCCACCGCATCAAGGAGACGGTCTCGGATAGGGTCCGAATTGGAGTTGTGTGAACGTAGGTTCATTGCTTCAGTTAGTGTACACCCATAGGTTGTCGCAATCCTTGAGGAGTTCGGTCATGCCAGAGAAGATGCCTTCGAATCCGTACGGTGGTGGTCCTGGTGTTGGGATCTCGTTGCCGGACTATTACAAGCCGACGAAGTACATTTCGAACAATAACTTCTACTTCCCCGGCACCGAAACGCTCGGTGCCGACGAGATGCGAGTGTCGTTCGTTGGCTCGACACCTTGGCCACCCCGGATCAAGCAGGCAGGCACCGCGATCATGGTCGAGCTTGGCAATGGTGACAATTTCTTCTTCGATCTCGGCAACGGGTCGATCAAGAACATCCTGGCAATGGGTGTGCCTCCTGTCATGATCAATGACATCTTTATCTCCCATCTCCACGTCGATCACTATGCAGACCTGCCCTACATGATTCCTTTCACTGCTTCTGCTGGTCGCTGGGATCCATTGCGGGTCTATGGGCCGGACGGTGCACGACCTGACCTTGGTACGGCGGCAATGATCGACAACATGAAGAAGATGCTCGGCTGGCATTTCGAAGAGTTCGACTTCATGCCCACCGGTGACGGCTATCAGATCGATGTGACGGAGTTCGACCACAGGGACGAGATGGGCGTCATCTACGACAAGAACGGTGTCACTGTTCGTCATTGGCCGAGATCCCATGGCAAGGATGGTGCATCGGCGTACCGTCTTGACTGGGAGGAGACGGGGTTGTCGTTCGTGTGGACCGGTGATGGCCGTCCTGATGAGCTGACGATCAAGTACTCCGAGGGTGTCGACGTCTTCGTATCTGAGGTGCAGAGCGATCTCGGCTATATCGCCAGCCTGAAGTACGGGTATCCCCAGGAGATCTACAACTACGTGATCGATACCCATCACACGACCCACTATGCGCTGGGGTACCTCTTCAACGAGATTCAGCCCCGGGTTGGTTTGGCGACACATATTGAGTACGAGCCCGGAACCAACAACGAGGTCGTTGCTGGCGTGAGGGCGCACTATGACGGGTTGTTCCTGTTCGGCGCACCGGACGTGCAGGTCATCAATGTGACCAAGGACGCTGTGTGGTCGAGAGAGGCTGTGCTTCCCGAGTTTGGCACTGTTTCGAGACCGACACCCGAGCAGTTGAAGAAGGCATGGTTCCCAGACGGCGAGATCCCAGAGTTCCTCGAGATCGATCCCTGCAAACTGCCACGAGAAGAGCAGCAGGACCCGTATCTGCGAGAGATCGAAATTGATCCGGCCCTTTACACGCCGCCCGATGTCATGCGTGAACTGGTAACACGTCTCCCCCCGACGTTGAAGATCCCCGTCGGTGAGATGTTGGATTCACAAGGCGACGAATAGCCGAGGCAAGAGCATCCCGCGCCATCGGCGTGGATTGGCTCGTTGGGTGATTCTGCGATCGATCTGGAGCTCCGCTTCTGGACCGACTATTCGTCACGCCACACCGTGCCGTCCGCAGTCGCTGTCGAGGCGCTCGAACGGCTGGATGCCGCCGCTGTGACGTTGCCGCTTCCGACGCAGCAAGTAGTGTTCACCGGAGAGAAGGATGAGTAGACCGATGAACCGCGTCATTAACCTCCCAAGGTGTGGGATGCGGCTGAGTAGCCGATCGAGAGAGGAACTATCGATATGATCTGGGCCACGCTGATTTTCTTGGGGATTCCAATTTGGTTGGTTCTCGGTGCTCTCGGTGGAGGACTGTGGAGTCGGCACAGGTTTCAGCAGCAGCCCGGCGTGTTTCCGATTCGCGTGCGTGGCGTATCCGATGAAGAAGAGAAGTGGAGCGGCAAAATGCATGCCCTCTGGGTCCACGACGTGCTTCTTGCCAACAAAGGATTCGCTCGCGCTCTAACGGTGCCCTATGGAGTCCAACGGATCGCCCGTCCTGTCGCTCCGGGCGATGCTTCCACGATCAAGGGTCTCGGCGACGACCCTGTGTCGTTCGTGGTGATCGTGGACGACGGCCGCGAATTCGAAATCGCTACAGATCTGGAG
>JAMBLL010000253.1 GCA_023336765.1 Actinomycetes bacterium
CCTGCGACGATCAACAGGTCCTTGCCCACTGCGTCGGGCCATCCCGTGCCAAACGGACCGCGGATTCCAGCACTGTCGCCTAGTTCGAGCGCACAGATCGCGTTCGTGACGGCACCTACCGCTCGGACGGTGTGGACGAGGATCTCTGGATGGTCGGGGTGGCCCGATATGGAGATCGGCACTTCCCCTACGCCGAAGACATAGATCATTGTGAACTGGCCGGGGACGAATGCGATCGGGGGTCCTCCATCCGCGGCCTCGAATCCGAGCGTTACCGTATCGAAGGTTTCCTGCTTCTTCGAGACGACCTTGAACGGTCTCGGAAGCATCGGTTCAGCCGGAAGCTGGTCTGGCACCGGGTTCGTCAACGTGGCCATTTCATTCTCTCCCGTATAGGTCGAGGAGTTGGACACGTGTGTGGTGGAGGCGTTTGGAGGCTTCTCGTGCGACGATCTCCCACATGAGACGATCGAGATCCGCGTCGAATTCACAAGCGGCGCGCATAATCGCAGCATCGAACACGGCAAGTCGGACATCGGTCATCGCCCGTGCCGACCACATCCAGCGATGAGGTGTCAGACGCCAACTGAGACCGAGAAGATCACCGATCCCGAGAGTTTGTATGGTCGTCGCTGGCTTTGCGGGACGGATCGCCTCGAGGGCGATGATGCCGCTCTCGATGATGAAGAACCTCCTGGCATCGTCGTGCTCCTTGAAGAGCAACTCATCAGGGACGAGGGTGAGTTCTGTGGACAACGATTCGAAGAGATCGAAGTCCTTGTCGTCGAGTCGTGAGAGAAGATCGCTCGCTGCACGGAGGTCGTCGAGGTTCATAGCGCCACCTTTGATTGCGTTTCGAGATTGACGATCTCGGCCGTGATATCGATGCCAACGGGACACCATGTGATGCATCTCCCGCAACCGACACATCCCGACGATCCGAACTGGTCGTACCAGTACGCCAATTTGTGGGTCATCCACTGTCTGTACCTTGAGCCTGGCGAGGATCGCACCGAGTGGCCGTGCAGATTCGTGAAGTCGAGGCCGAAACAGGAATCCCAGCTGCGGGTGCGCGCTGCAGTCCCTTCGAGATCGGTGATGTCGTCGACAGTCGAGCAGAAACAGGTGGGGCATACCAGTGTGCAGTTGGTGCAACTCAGGCAACGTTCAGCGATCGAATCCCAGACCGGGCTTTCGAGATTCTTCGTGAGTATGTCGTACGCCTCGGCTTCGGGGAAGGTGCGACCCATGTGTGCCTCGGTGTCAGTGATGATCGCATTCACGCGGAGCGAGTCCGTTGCGGTCGTCGCCCGTCCACCGAGCGCCTGGGCGATGTCTTCTCCTGCTTCGGTCCCGGATCTCACTACGAACTCGTGGAGGTCGTCCTCGATGATCTCGGTAACCACGAGGTCATATCCGCTGGTGCACCGTGGACCTGTTCCCATCGACGAGCAGAAGCAAGTTGGTGCTGCAACCGAGCAGTTGACGCCCACGATGAAGGACCGTTCCCGTGCCTTGGTGTAGTACGCATCAGTCGCCGCACCGTCGCTGAAGACCCGATCCTGGATGCCCATGGCGGCGATTTCGCAAGCGCGCACGCCAACAAACGCATACCGCCGCGGGTCGACCGGTTGCGGGGCGAACACCAGACCGGTCTCGGCGTGGGTGATCGTCAGCAGCGTCTGTACGGGTGGGTACAGATAGGTCTTGGGCGTTATTGGGCCGATGGTGAAACCGAAGTACGCGTCATCGCCACGTTCAACCAGTTCGTAGGTTCCAGCTTCGCTAGATTCGGTCCACCCGATGGGGAGGTCCTCTGAGCTGTCGATCTCGTCGAGAACGATCACCCCTTCGTGAACTGTCGGGCCGATCACTGTATATCCGCGTTGTGCGAGCAGTGGAATCAGTGCATCGAATCGAACCGTATCGACGATCCTGGAAGACATCACTCTCCGTTCCAGCGTGGTACTCGAACGCGGGGTTCGAAGACCCGTTCTTGCTTTCGTGCAATTCCTAAGCAGCAGTCTAAGCTATTAGTGAGGTGATAGGAAATGCAAGACTTGCGATCACGGACGAGATCAGTTGGCGGCCACCGTTTGGGAGTGATCTTTGCGGTCATCACAGCGGTGATCAGCGGGTTCGCCGTGTTCATCAACGGCTTCGGGTTACGTGCCTGGGCGGGGACTGCGGACCCGACGACCTATACGACCTTCAAGAACGTCGTTGCCGGTTCGCTGCTCGCTGGCATCGCCGTGATCGCTACTCGAAGGGGATCGAAACAGGGTCTGACCAGGCCGACGTCCGGTGGCCAGTGGGCCTCGCTGGGACTGATCGCCGTGTTCGGGGGAGCGATCGCCTTTGCGCTGTTCTTCGAGGGCTTCGCCCGTGCGTCGTCCAGCCAGGCAGCCTTCATCCACAAGACACTGATCATCTGGGTCGGGATCCTCGCGGTTGGGTTGCTGCATGAGAAGATTCGACCCGTGTACTTCGTTGCAATCGCTCTTCTGGTTGCCGGGCAGTTCCTTTTGGTCGGTGGAGTTTCGGAGGTCTCGTTCGGAGTTGGTGAGGCGATGATGCTCGCAGCGACGCTTCTGTGGTCGGTCGAGGTCATCATCGCAAAACGGCTGTTACCGAATCTCAGTTCGCTTACGGTTGGTGTTGCGCGGATGGCTGGGGGAGCGCTGGTGTTGGTGGTGTACGGGTTCGCCATGGGCGGGTTCGCCGCAATGGGTCAGGTCACACTCACCCAGATCGGATGGATTCTGGTCGTTGGTACCGTTCTGTCCGGGTTCGTCGGATTCTGGTATGCGGCGCTTGCTCGGGCACCCGCCATCGAAGTCACCGCGATCCTGGTTGGTGGCGCTGTGCTGACAGCGGTGCTCAATGTCGGGTTCCGGGGTGCACCGATTCCCTCTCTGTCGGGTCTGGCGATGGTCGCTACAGGTGCTGGCATCGTTGCAGTCGTCGCGTACATGAAAGAGAGCAGGCATCCAGAACCATCGCTCGTGGAGCCATGACCTCTGGGGCTGAACTGTTCGGGAAGTACGCGTTCCCTCCGAACGTCCTTGGATACTGCGGTCCGCCCGACAGTGGGCTCACAGCTGGACTCACCACCCCGGATGCAGCCAGCGAGATGGTTCACATAGTCCAACAGTTCGATGGGGCGTGGCCATATCTCGAACTAATCGGAGGTCTTTCCAAGCGTGATCCCCTCGATCCACGCGTCGTCGAGGCATACTGGATCGGGAACGAGTTACTCGACGGATTCGACACGCTCACTTGGGGGAACTCGGTTGACGACCGGTTCCGCGCAAGAGCCGGGCCCAGTTGGTCGAGTGTGGAATCTGGGATAATCGACGGCACACCGAACCATGCTTTCCATGTGTTCTGCGTGTATCCATGGGTTGGTCTCCTGCGTTCTGGGTACGCTGACCACGCGCTCGAAGTGATCGATCGGTGTCGTATCCGTTGGGGAACCGTAGAAGCATGCGTATGGCCCGATGTGGTCGTGAGATCCTCCCCGCTCACGTGGGACGGAACAACACTGGCGATAGGGGAGCCGATTCTCGAGACTCTTACGGGTTCGCTCGGCTCGACCGCCTATGAGCCTGGTGCCGTCGTGTCGATGCATTGGGACTACGTGTGTGAGGAACTCAGCCCACGCCAGGCAAGGAATCTCAGGCGACAAACTGCGAGGCACCTCTCGATCGTGAATGGCCAGCGGCGCGACCTTTCCGTTGTCCTCGAGAGCTGACGGCGACCGTTGCCGTTGCTCTATCGTTGAGCCATGGCAGACCGACCCAGAGATGACACATGGTGGATCGCTTCGGATGGAAAGTGGTACCCGTCGACCTTGCAACCTGGCTCCAGTGTCGCGCCTGTCGTCGATGTACAGTCACCGATGGCTGTGGTGGCGTCGGCTGTTGTACCTCGCGTCCTTACACGTATCGCGTCGGGTGCGCTGGTCGCGACGTCGATCATGTTCGTTGTGGCCGCGTTCTTTGGCTTCCAGTACGGCACCGCGTTGAGATCGGCTTCGGTGTCGCGCGAGAGTCGAGCGTCGGCTGAAGATGTATTCCTTGGTTGGTCGTCATTTGCCCTGTTCGCGATGGTGGCAACGGGAGTGCTGATACTCGTCTGGACCTTTCGGACCTCAAAGGCGTTCGACGCCCGTGGAGCCACGAACCGTCGATGGAACCGATGGTGGACGATCGGTGCCTGGTTCATCCCGCTCGCCAG
>JAMBLL010000254.1 GCA_023336765.1 Actinomycetes bacterium
ACCGAGCCGAGGAGCGGAACACCGAGGTCGTTTGCGAGTGCTGGTCCGCCGCCTTCACCGAAGATCGCGAACTGCTCTCCTGAGTCCGTGGTGAACCCGGCCATGTTCTCCACAACACCAACGATGGGCATGTGGGATCGTCGAGCCATGTCAGCAACGCGTGCTGCCACCTTCTGTGCCGCAAGCTGGGGAGTGGTTACGACGACCATCTCGGCCTGGGGGAGGATCCTGGCGAGGGCCATCTGCACATCGCCTGTGCCCGGAGGCATGTCGATGATGAGGTACCCGAGGTCCTGTGGCCATGCAACATCGTTGAGAAACTGTTCGACGGCCTTGGTAAGCATCAGCCCGCGCCACATCAACGCTGTGTCCTCGTCGTCGAGCAGGAGGCCGGTGGACACGAGTTGGATACCATAGGCAACGGACGGCACGATCTTATGGTCGGTGTTCGCCTCGAGTCTGATATCTACTGCTCCGAGAATGCGGGGCGCAGAGAATCCCCATATGTCCGCATCGAGAAGACCCACCGAGTGGCCCTGTTCCTTGATCGCAAGTGCCAGGTTCGCGGACAGCGACGACTTGCCGACCCCGCCCTTTCCGCTGCTGACAGCAATGACGCGGGTTGAGGGGTTCACCGCTGTGGGTGTTGCATTCTCTCTGGCATTCAAGCGTGCACGTTCCATCAGTGTGGAGCGCTGGTCCTGAGACATCACCGAGATCTTGATGGCAACGTCGTCGATGCCGGGGACCGCACCAACCCGTCGCTTGATATCAGATTCGATCTGGCCGCGCATCGGGCAACTCGCAATGGTCAAGGCCAATCCAACGGTCACGAGTGAGCCTTCAATCGATATATCACCGACCATGCCGAGGTCAACGATGTCGGCATGTAACTCAGGGTCCATGACGTGTCTGAGTGCGGACGTGACGTCCTGAGTTGTGACCATCCGGGGGAGCCTATCTGTCGCTTTGACGTTCGCTGACAGATTCCGTAGAAACGTACGTCCATTTCCCCTATCATGATGTTCCCAACACAACCACGAACGCGGAGGAATACATGACCACGCCAGATATCACGAACCGCGTTGACATACCGCTGACACCCAAACTCGATGGTGTCACGCTCACGCCCACTGCTGCCGCAAAGGTGAAAGCTCTCATCGAGGCGGAGGGTGACCCTGAACTCTCGCTGCGCATCGCGGTGAAGCGTGCGGGTTGCTCCGGTTACGCGTATGACATGTTCTTCGACACGGTGGTCGACCCGAGTGACGTCATTTCCAATATCGATGACGTCAGGGTTCTCATCGATGGTGGAAGCATCGAGATGGTCAACGGTGCGATCGTCGATTTCAAGGATGACGGTCTCGCAGGAGCCGGCTTCTCCATCGACAACCCGAACTCCGGTGGAAGCTGTGGCTGCGGAAAGAGCTTTTCCTAGGCGCCGTCCCCCTTTCAAGGGGGACAACAGAGGAGCGCCAGCGACGATGTAAGGGGATCCGCGACGCGACGCGCACTTCCGCGGAATTCTTCGTCGCACCTGCGTGGTTCTCGTGGGCGTTGATGCATCGTCTTCGTTCCGACTGTGAACTG
>JAMBLL010000255.1 GCA_023336765.1 Actinomycetes bacterium
GACAGCGCTTTGGCAAGGTCCCAGCCGATACCCCTGCTCGCGCCCGTTACGACCGCGACGCGATCGTCCAGGCGGAAGTCTGGATATTTCATACCGGTCAAGGTGCCACACCTCCTTGCGGGCCGCTGATCGCCACAACGCGACAGCAGCAATCCCATCGCTGTGCATCGCCCGTGCTCAACAGCGCGGAGCGACGGAACATCGGTTCAGAGACCGAACGCCTGGCGCGCTGCGTCCAGGTTGACAACGCCGAGCATGACCCGGTCTCCGGTCGCAGTCGAGAGCAGATAGACCTCTGCTCCCGCGTCGTATGCCGTGCGAGCGACGCCCGCCAGCCCACCCGGCCGATCCTCGAGCGGGACGATGAGTACCTCTCGAACGTCGACGACCAGGAAGCCTGCAACCGTCAGCACCTCCTGAGTGCGAGTGTTCACCGCATCCTCGACGACCACGTGCACCACCCTGTGATGCTCCCGTGAGAACGACACTGCAGCCTCGACATTGATGTTGGCGGCGCTGAGTGATTCCCAGACCTCAGGAACCGCTCCACCCCGTTCGGGAATCATGATCGTGACATCTCTCATTACTACTTCTCCTTCGTCACCGCGTCGTGAAGCGACCGCGTGTAGTGCTCTTGTCCACCCGATTCCGACGTCGACGAGGAGTTCCGCGCTTCGGTAGGCTCAAATGGTGCGTCGTGTATTCGCTCTCACCGTGCTTGCAGCGGCAATGGTCGCTGGTCTTGGCTTGCTCGCTCGTCCGACCAGCCCTCCCGCTCTTCGATTCGATGACACCGTTCCCAATGATCTCCGTGCCCTCGCCACCGAAACCTGGCAGGACCTCCTTGAGGCCCACCAGGCGCGCCACGATTGCATCGCCCCGGTCGTCCTCAGCGTCGCATGGGATCTCGACGATCGCGCCCAATACCGGCCCGATTTGGCGACCGTCGTCATTCGAGTTCCCGGGACCGCTGCGAACCTGCGTACCGGGCTGATCCACGAGTTCGCCCATCATGTCGAATTCACATGTCCGGAACATGAGGAGCTCCGTCCGGCGTTCCTCGCCGCACAGGGTCTGGCCGCTTCGACCCATTGGTTCGACGGTGACACATGGGAGACGACGCCGTCTGAGCAGTATGCAGAAGCCACCGTCGAGGTGATACTCGGACGCAGAGCTCACCATGGCGGCATCTCGATCTCGGACGAGGCAGCTGCCATCGTCCGCCGGTGGGGGGCCGGTTCCTGAATACATCATGCCGCGTGCTCTCCCCTCGTATACCTTGTCCTCCGCTCTGAAGTGAGGCTGGTTGGTCGAGGTGGACCGTCAGGGTCGGCGTGCAGCCTGTCCCGGACCGTCGACTCTTTAGGATTCTCCCTGCTCCTCAGGCTTCTTGCCCATTTCGATGAGCTCCGCCTCGATCTCGTCCGCCGTCTCGGCGTACGCATCAGCGTCTGCTCCCCCTTCCTGGGCTGCTTCCTTCAACTCATGTTTCAGAACCTCGAGATCGGCACCGCCCGCCATCATCTGCACGAGTTGCTCGAGCGGAATGTCCTCTTTCGAGAAGTCCCCGTACACCTGTCCACGGCGAAGGATCACGAAGTGGTCGCCGACGGGATAGGCGTGCTGGGGGTTGTGGGTGATAAAGATCACGCCAATACCCTTGCTCTTGGCCTGGAGGATGTACTTCAGCACAACTCCGGCCTGTTTCACTCCGAGCGCTGCCGTGGGCTCGTCAAGGATCAACGCTTTCGCACCGAAGTACACCGCGCGAGCGATGGCCACCGCCTGGCGCTCACCTCCCGAGAGGGTGCCGACCGTCTGGTCAGGGTCGCGAATGTCGATGCCCATCTTCGCCATCTCGTTCTTGGTGGTCTCCTTGGCGAACTTCGAATCGAGGTGTTTGAACGGTCCCCACCCTGTGGTCGGCTCCGATCCGAGGAAGAAGTTCCTCCAGATGGACATGAGCGGGATCATCGCCAGATCCTGGTAAACGGTGGCAATGCCCAACTCGAGTGCTTCGCGTGGTGAATCGAAGTCCTGCTGCACCCCATCGAACAGGTACTCCCCTTCCGAAGCCTTGTGAACCCCGGAGAGCACCTTGATGAGAGTGGACTTGCCAGCACCGTTATCTCCGAGCAGACAGGTGACCTCGCCGGCACGCACGAAGGCTGACACGTCCTGGAGCGCGATGACGCTGCCGAAGTACTTCGAAACGTTCTTGATTTCGAGCAGGGGCGCGGTGGTGTTGCTGTTACTCATCGTTGCGCAGCCTTCTGCCGTACGTAGTTATTGAATATCACGGCGATCACGAGGACACCTCCGACGAACACCTGGAACCAATCGCCATCGACCCCGGTGATGATGATCCCCTGCTTCACCATGGCGAAGATGAGGGCGCCGAAAGAAGCACCGATCACCGAGCCGAATCCACCGGTGAGCAACGTGCCGCCCACCACGACAGCGATGATCGCCTGGAATTCCAGACCGAAACCGCGCAAAGTATCCGATCCGTTGAACTGTACCGCCTGGATCACTGCCACGAGGAACGCCCCAAACGCCGTTCCCATGAAAAGAGCGATCCTCACCCGACTCACCGGCACGCCGACGTTACGAGCCGCATTGGCGTCGCCGCCGGTCCCGAAGATCCAGTTTCCCTGACGGGAACGAAGGAGTATCCAGGTTGCGACCGCGGCCATTGCGAACCACCACAGGATCGAGACCCTGAAGGTGGCTCCCATAAACTGGATCTCGCTGGCGAAAAGCGTGTCTGCTAGGCCGAACCCGGACGCCTCGTCCAGGCTTCCCAACTGTGTTCGGTTCGTGAACATCCGGGTCAGGGCGATCGTCAGGCCCCTGAAGATGAAGAGGGTCGCGAGCGTGATGATGAACGACGGCAATTTGGTGGCCACCACCAGGACGCCGTTGAATGCCCCGATTGCAAGAGCCAGGATGAGTGCTGCGAGTATCGCTGGCCAGATCCCCCAGCCGAACCCTCCACTGTCCGACGGGAAGGTCAGAACCATGATCGTCATACCGGCGAAGCCAAGAATCGAACCGATCGAGAGGTCGAACTCTCCCCCGATCATCAACAAGGCCACGACCACTGCGAGGATGCCAAGCGGCGCAGCCCGGTTCATGATCGCTGCGAACGTCGTCCAGCTCGCGAAGTTGTTGTCGTTGGCAATGATGGCGAAGAACACCCAGACGAGGACCGCCCCCAACCCTGCTCCGAACTCTGGACGTGCCAACAAGCGGTTCAGGCGACTGACCTTGCGAACCCGTTCGTCCGATTCTGGTTGTTCCGCGTTCGGCGGAGATTTCGCTTCGGATACCATTGCGCCTCCCTCTGTCGGTCGTCGATTGTCGTGTGATTGGCCCGCCCAACGGCGGGCCAATCACACGGTTGTTATGCCTTCTCTAGCGCAGCCCCTCCTCGGAGAATCCAATGACATCGGGCGCAACATCAGCGGTCACGATCTGTGGACCAGTGAGGATGACGCGATCGACACTGCCGAGCGGCAGCGCACCGGTCTCCAGGAACTTCGTCAACAGGACGATCGGCAGATAACCCTGCAGGTACTGAGCCTGATCGATGGCGAACATCATGTCGCCTGCGATGATGGCGTCGAGAACCTCCGGCGACATGTCGAAGGTCGCGAACTTGACGGTACCCAACAGTCCAGCGTCGTCGAGGGCTGCAAGCGTCGGCTGTGCACCGGTCGGGCCCAGAGTCAGGATTCCTTCAACAGGATTCGCCTGCAACGCACCCGAGATCGTCTCCTGAGAACCTGTCGGATCTGCGAGGTCGACGGGAATGACTGGAACGTCGACTCCGAGACCGTCCTCAAACCCCTGACAACGAAGATCGAGCGCTACGTTGCCCACTTCCTGGTTCACACAGATCGCACTGCCGACACCCTCGGCCGCGAGGCGATTACCGGCGATCAGGCCGGCTTCGTACTCGGTCTGACCGACATGCACCAGGACACCGAGTTCGGCGAACACGTCGCTGCCCGAGTTCATGGAGATCACCGGAATGCCAGCCGCGACCGCCGCACGAATCGAGTCACCGAGCGCATCGGCGTCGGGAATCGTGACGATCAGCCCGTCGGGTTGTGATGCCACGGCCGCGTCGATGATCGCACTCATCTCGACCATGTCGAACGTGCCAGGCGCCTGGTACTCAACGGTGACACCCATGTCACTGCCCGCATCCTTCGCCCCGTTGGCCGCTACCGACCAGAAAGGATCCGATGCCTGACCGTGCGAGACAACCACGAAGCGGAAGTCCCGCTGCGAGACCGCATCGTCCCCACCTGAGTCGGCTGTTGTTGCAGTCTCGCCACCTCCGTCGCCCGCGGTCGTCGCGGTGTCGTTGCTATCACTCGAGCACGCTCCAACGATCAGAGCGAAGGCCAACAGGATTGCCAGCCATGCACTTCGTTTCATCCTTTTCTCCTCTTCCATCGCTTGACCCACCAACGGTGGGGCTACTTCTCATCCCGAACCTACACGCATACGCAGAAGTTGGGGACACGTATTGAGAATCGTTCCTCAATCGCACCGATACGACTGGTCCTACTCTCTCTCCTCGAGAGTTATGGAACGTTCCATTATGAGCAGGCTATACTCACCGAAGGTCCGCTGTCAAGCCGCTACAAGGGTCGAGGGATGCTCCGAATCTGTTACGAACGAGACATTCCGGGTCAAGTACGGGACATCGTCGAGGGCCCGACCGAGCCGCGCGAACAACACCTGGCCAATCCCGAAGTCTGGCCTGCGGGCAGACAAGTCCCCCGCACGAAGGAGCAGGCATCATGACTCAGTCCATCGGCATCGGCGTGGTCGGTTTCGGCTGGATGGGACAGGCGCACTCGCGCTCCTATCTACGAATCCCGATGCTTTTCCCCGAGGCGGAACTCATGCCCCGGCTTCTCATCGTTGCGGACAACGTCCCGGAGCGTGCCAAGCTGGCCACACAGAATTTCGGATTCGAGGCAGCCACGGCCGACTGGAGAGACGTGGTTGGACACCCTGAGGTCGAAGTGGTCGTGATCGGTGCCCCCAACAAGCTTCACCGAGAGATCGCCGTCGCTGCTGCTGGCTCGGGGAAAGCCATCTTCTGCGAGAAGCCGGTCGGTGAGGCGCCGGCCGTCACCGCTGAGATCGAGTACGCGGCGCGCAAAGCCGGTGTGGTCACCGGGGTCGGTTTCAACTACCGATGGGCTCCTCTCGTCCAGCACCTCAAGCAGCTTATCGA
>JAMBLL010000256.1 GCA_023336765.1 Actinomycetes bacterium
AGTGCACCGACCAATACCATGACGCGTCGCTTGTACCTGTTTGTCCCATCGCGGTTCATACGAACCCCACTTCCCCTTGTGTTTCCTTCTGGAGGCGCCCAACCCCTCTCCCTGTGCGTGCAACCCTACACGCTCAAGTTCCGCGGTGTTGTGGCTTCTGGCGGGACCGATCCGTTGGATCTGTTCGGCTAGAGTACGAACCGTCTACCACCGAGCGAAGGAGTGTCATGGATATCGGAGCATTCTCGGTCAGTCTCGCAGTTGCGGACATGGCCACATCTCGTGAGTTCTATGCGACTCTGGGATTTGAGATGGTTGCTGGCGATGGGGAGAACTGGACGATCGTTTCGAATGGGACGCACGTCATCGGCCTCTTCCAAGGGATGTTCGAGGACAACATCCTGACGTTCAACCCGGGTTGGGTCGGGGTTGGACAACCAGCAGACGAGTTCGTTGATATCCGGGAATTGCGCGATGAGTTCGCCGCCTCGGGGCTCAACATCAGCGATGACACGACCAGCGACTCGCCGAGTGGCCCCGCAAGTTTCACTCTTACTGACCCCGACGGTAACGCCATTCTGATGGATCAGCACGTCTGATCGGCAGGGCAATCGTGGTGTCGTGAGCAGCTAGGGTGGAGATGGATATTGTGCCACGGCAACAGGGGGTTTGACATGTCAGATAGTTCGAAGTCGCACAAGACGGTTCGAGTTCTTGCGGTTCTGGTCATTGTCTCGGGAGTGGTATTCATCATTGCCGCCATCGGATCGTGGGCGGCGGTGAAGGCTCAACTCACAGCCGAGAACATCACGGTTGCAGAAGATGCCGGCCGGTTCGCGGGTGAAGCAGTTGACGGTCCGTTCACGGCGTATGAGCAGGCGAACGTCATCAACAAGCACGCACTCGCGGCAACTGGTGGCAAGACGTATGCAGAACTAGCCCAGGATGATCCGGCCCGTCAGACGGCGATGACCGCATCTTTCCTGAGGGCGTCACTGTTCACCTCAGTGCTCGCGTTCGGTGTCTCCGCTATGGCTGGAGGGCTTGGTATCACCCTGATCATCATCGGCGTTGCTCTGGGCTTCGTCGATAGGGACCCCGATGAGGCCGATCAGGGCAAAACTCAAGCAGCGACCTCCTGATCCGTGGCTACGTCTCGAGTTGGCTCTTCAGGTTGTTGAGGCCTTCCTGGTAGATCGGTGAAAACATGTCCGCCAGGGAATCCGGCGTCACCGTCGTGTCCCACACGACGCACGAGCCACCGTTGTCCGCTGTGACCTGGATGCCTGCGTGGATGAACTCGATTGGCATCGGCGCCTCGAGGATCGTGTACTCGGTCCGCATCGTGGAGTTGTCAACGCTGAGAATGCGTTCGCGGAGTGCACCGTTCTCGCCTGCCTGGCAGTTGCGATAGTCCCCATCCATCTTCGCCTCGGTGATGAAGGGGAGCCACGCGTGGATGTTCCCCGGATCTCCGATCACATTCCACACGTCAGCTGGGTCACAGTTGATATGGATCTCTTCTCGGAATACTGCCACGGTTCCTCCTTGATTGCGGTTTCTCATGCAAGTGTCCCCGACGACAGCACATTCGTCCAATACATGATCTACCTTGTTTCGATAAGGGGGACTTATGTATGATCTGAACAGGTTGCGAGTACTCGTGGCTGTCGTGGACGAAGGTGGGTTCACCAGGGCGGCCCAGGCACTCCATGTTGCACAGCCAGCGGTATCACAGCAGATCAAGGCGCTTGAGACACAGGTGGGCTACGAGTTGATCGATCGCGCAACGAAACGTCCGACGGCGGCTGGAACCGTTCTTGTTACGCACGCTCGTTCGGCGATGTTCGAACTTGACCTGGCAGCGATCGAGGTGGCGGAATTGGCAGGGCTCAAACGAGGATTGGTACGGATCGGTGCGATCCACTGGCTCGAACCGCTGGACCTGCCCTCGCTTGTTGGTGGATTCCACGCGAGATACCCTGGCATAACGATCCGGCTGCAGGAGGAGAATGCAGCTGACATGTTCGCGATGACACTCGACGGCGACATGGACCTTGTCTTCTCCAACGTGATTCCCGGCGATGCCGATCTGCCAGGGCTCAATCAGCACAGGCTCTTCGTTGAGGATCTCGTTGTCGCGACCCGCCCCGGCCATCACCTCGCACAGGGTGGTGTCTGTGCGTTGGGCGACCTTGCCGATGAACCGCTCATCGCGTTCCGGCGGGGGTCTGCTTTCCATGAGACAGTTGTCACGGCGTTGCTCGGCGCAGGAGTTACGCCAGAGATCGCGATGGAGACATCTGACCTTGCAATGGTGCGCAATCTTGTGTCGAGCGGCCTCGGTGTGGCACTGCTACCGCGGTCGCTTGCTGAAGCCGAGGGTCGCTCCATTGGGATAGCTGAAATCCTCCCACACGCACCGGCGAGAACCGTGGCACTCACATGGAATGCAACGGATACCCGTTCAGCCGCAGCGAACGCGTTCATCTCGTTCACGCTCAAGTGGTTCGGTGCTCGCACCGGTGAGAGCGTGAAGGCGAAATCGGATCGACTCTCCTAGCCCTCAGCGAACAGCTCTCCGCTGTTCCCGAAGTACTCAGTGGTGATGCCTGGGCCTGCGATGTGGATCGGTGTGACCTCGTGGTCGTAGGCGAATCCGGTTGCGGCTGGGAGCACGCTGGGTGCCGGGTACAGCTCTCCGCTGTTCCCGAAGTACTCGGTGGTGATCCCTGGGCTGACAACACGGGCGGCTGTGACTTCGTGGTCGTACTCGAACCCGGACGCCGATTCAAGAACCGGAGCAACGGTGTTCGCAGGCTGGTTTGCGGCCCAGATGAACGCAACGGCCACGAGAGCGATCACTATTGCTGACAACCCTATCCACAACCACTCACGGTTCGGGTGCCATCCAACACCCATGTGTGACGGATGATGAGCTGTGGTCATGTCCTCTCCTTCCCCTAGGACTGACTACTCCTTCCATTGTCTCACCAGATCCGTTTGCGTTCCATCGTTTTCGCTCCACATCCGGTGAAATATTCGAAGATATTCTCCACGCATGAAAGGCATTTGGCGCAACCGTCCATGCGCTTGCGTTCGGCGTTCACACTGACCATGACAGACGCCGCGCGACCGCTTACCATTCCTTGATGCCTGGTAGCCCGAATCCATCAGATGTGTCGCCCACCGTTGTTGTGGCGAGACGTATCCACCCAGGTCACGAGGATGAGTTCGGGGATTGGGACCGACGTATCCGCGAGACAGCTTCGACGTATCCGGGCTTCGTCGCCTCGGAGGTACAGCCACCGAACCTGTCACATCCCGGAGAGTGGGTGACTGTATATTCGTTCGACACAGCTGATCGGCTCGAGTCCTGGCTTCTGTCTGGCGATCGTGCAGTTCTGATGGAAGAAGTCGAGCCATTGCTCGACGGGGAGCCAAGTGAGCAGCAGATCGCCGGGATGAGAAAGGCTTCTGAACCGGTGACCCTCGTTCTTTCCCAACGGATTGCACCGCGTGACCGCGAGGAGTTCCTTTCTCTCCACGAAGACGGTGTCGAGAGGCTCGGACGATTTCAGGGTTTCCTCGGGTCGGAGTTGCTCCCGCCCGTGGATGGTGTTCAGGACGACCTCGTCATCGTTGCCTCCTTCGCGTCGCGCGCGGACCTCGATTTTTGGCTCGAGTCTGATTCGCGTCGCGAGTGGCTCGACATGATCGGCCAACTCGTCGAAGGTGAGCGCACGCTCACCGTGGTCGGGGGCTTCGGAGGCTGGTTTCCTGCTCAGCCCGCACAATCGCAGGGGCCGAAGCGGTGGAAACAGGCTGTTGCCGTGTTCATCGCCCTGTTTCCGACCGTGCTGGTCATCACAGTTGTCCGTGGCGCGATCGCTCCCCACATGAACGTCGTCCTCGCGGTGTTCGTGGGGAACGTCCTGGGTATTCTCATGCTGACGTACGTGCTGATGCCCCCGCTGACACGCCTACTGCGAGGTTGGCTCAGCCGCTGAGTCCAGGGTGTCCGGGCATAGGAGAGCCGTTGCCACCTCTGCTGTTTCAGACGAGACGATGCGGATCGCGTATCCCGAATGCACAACGACATGATCGCCCACCCGAGCATCGGGAACCATGACGAGGTTCACGGTGAGATCTCGATCAGGGAAAACCACCTCACCTGGGACCATCGCAACGGACGTCTCACCGATGGAGACGATCCGGCCAGGTACTGCGATACACATGGCTACGCGCTCGCTGTCACGATCGAAACAAGGCGAACATCCAGCGCATCGGGTGCGCTTTGATCCTCGGATTTCGTGATGTCGACAACGGCGCCTTGTGCAACAGTGCCGTGCGATGCCACTGCGAAGTGGCCGGTGAATCCGTCTGGTGTCACATGGCTCAGTGCGCCTATCTCGATACGGATGACCTCGACGGCGCTTGCGTTGTTTGCCTGTGCGACTCGCTCGATGGCGGAGAGTATGTCACCAACGAGCTTCGATTCATGCATCCTGTAGCTCCAACGCGAGCTGGTCTACAGCGGTTGCCACGGCGGCAGTCATCGGGGTTCCGTGTTCGACCTGACCCGCCTCGATCCCATAGACGATGAGAGAACGGGGGAGCCTGGCCATCGTACGTGCGAGTTCCACCACCGCGGCTGGCCCGAACGCATGCGTGGATGAGAACGCCCCATGCGGCAGACGGTCACAGATCGCGTCGATACGCACCACTGTCCCAACGGGTGCGCCCGACTTCATGGCATCCACGATGATCACCTCGTCATCGTCCTGCCATAGATCGATAAGGCTGAGCGACCCAGCGGTCAGGCGGGATACGTCCCATGACGTGACCCGTCCGGCTACCTCCCAGCCTGCAGCGTCGTCTCCGCGGTCGGGATTTCCGATCCCGATGAGTCGCCTCATCGTTGAGGATCTGTCCGGTCGACGGTCAGGTCGAGGAAGTGGGTGGCGCATGAGATGCACGGGTCGTAGTTGCGTATGGCCTGCTCGAGTTGCCACTGGAGGGTCTCATCGTCGAGGTGGGTGCGGCCCGTGACGTACTTGCGTAGATCTTCCTCGATCGACCGCTGGTTCTGCGAAGTCGGAGGGACGATCTGTGCATCGACGATTATCTCGCTCTCATCGATCTCGTACCGGTGGTAGAGCAATCCGCGGGGAGCTTCGCTCGCTCCGTGACCCGTGGCAGAACGTGGTTCCACGGTGAGGAACGGCGGATCGGGCGGTTCGTACGCCTCGATGATCTTGAGGGAGGTCTCACAGGCATGGACGATCTCGACGGCTCGCACGACGATGCTCTTGAACGGGTTCGTGACTCCAGGAACCAGGCCAACGCTGCTGGCAGCAGCCAACGCTGACGGTGACAGTTGCTCACCGTTGAGGGCGAATCTCGCCATCGGGCCGACGTAGTATCCGCCGCCACCCTTGATGTTGGCATGGAGAGCGTTGGACCATTCGACATGGGTCTCCTCGAAGTGATCTGGCCACTCCGTCGGGTCGATGTCGAGTCCGCTGCTCGAGACGATGCGACCATCGGTAATGGCGTACTCGTCGGGGTGATGCAGCGCAACGAACTCGTGCTCTCTGTCGAAGTCAGGGAAATCGAACCCTGCAACGAGAGAGACAGTGGCCACAGCTGTTTCGAGGGCCCACTCGAGTTCTTCGACGAGAGCCTGTAGCTCGGGCTTGGTCGGTGCCCGATAGAACCCCCCGACTCGAACGTTGATCGGGTGGATCTCCCTTCCGCCGACGACGGTCATGATCGTGTTGCCGAGTTTCTTGAGCCGCAGGGCGTTCCCGACAACGTCAGGAAGGTCCGCAGCCATCTCTATCGCACTCGGGTATCTGAGAAAGTCGGGAGCGTGGAGCATGTACACATGGAGGGTGTGGCTCTCTATCCACTCGCCGAAGTAGAGGAGGCGACGCAGTTCCCTGATCTGGCCACCGATGAACATGCCAGCCGCGTTCTCCATGGCGTTCACGGCACTGGTCTGATACGCAACAGGGCAGATACCACAGATCCGCGCAGTGATGTCTGGTGCCTCACCGAAGTAACGCCCACGAAGGAACGCCTCGTAGAAACGGGGTGGTTCGAAGATATTGAACTGCAGGTCGGTCACCTCATCGCCGTCGATCTTGAGGTACATCGCACCTTCACCCTCGACCCTGGCGAGATAGTCGACCGCTATCTCTCTGCGATCACTTGGCATATAGGTCACTGGCCTCTCTGAACTCTGGTGAGTACGCGTTGAACGTTCGTAGTGCTCGTACAAGGTTCGCATCATCGACACCGAGGGCGCGCCATGCTTGTCTCAACGACTCGATATTCGGTGACTCGGCAGGGCCGAAGCATCCATAACACCCCCGGTTGAACGCGGGGCAGATCGCACCGCACCCGGCCTGGGTGATCGGACCCATACAGGGTGTTGCATGGGCGACCATCACACACGCCGTTCCCCGAAGCTTGCACTCCACACACACGCTGTGCGTTGGTACCCCTGGTTTGCGTCCGTTGACGAAGGCATCGATCACCTCGATCAGTTGAGCCTTCGATACGGGGCAGCCCCTGAGTTCGAAGTCGACATCGACATGATCTGAGATCGGGGTCGACATCTCGAGCGAACTGATGTACTCAGGATGGGCGTACACGATGGAGATGAACTCGTCGACGTCTGCCCAGTTCTTGAGCGCCTGGATACCGCCTGCGGTTGCACACGCACCGATCGTGATCAGTGTCTTGGACATCGCCCTGATCTCGTGGATCCTTGCAGCGTCGTGGCTGTTGGTGACCGAACCTTCAACGATCGAAAGGTCGTACGGGCCTGGTTCCATAGCGCGTGACGCTTCGGGGAAGTAGGCGATATCCACCGCGGCTGCGATCGTGAGGAGTTCATCCTCACAGTCGAGAAGCGTCAGCTGACACCCATCACACGACGCGAACTTCCACACCGCGAGCTTCGGTTTCGTGTTCACCTTCGTCATGCTGCACCGATCTTGAGTCTGTAGGCGACGTCCTTATACGGGAAGACCGGGCCGTCCTTGCATGCGAAGTCGGACCCGAACTGGCAGTGTCCGCACAGGCCGATCCCGCACTTCATGTTCCGCTCGATGCTCACATAGATGTTCTCGGGGGCGAGACCACGATCCTCGAGGGTTCGCGCCACGATCCTCATCATCACCTCGGGACCACAGATGACTGCGACCGTCTCGGTCGTTTCGCATCGCAGACGTTTCACGAGCGGTGTAACGACGCCGATATCACCCCGCCAATCACTGTCCCCGCGGTCGACAGTCACGCCGACCGTCATATCGCCAGCATCGTTCCACTCGTTCAGTTCATCTCGATAGAGCAGGTCTGCTGGTGTGCGCGTGCCGTAGGCGAGGCCAACACAGAAATGGCGATACCTGTGTTCGAGGGCAGCGAGGATCAGTGGGCGTAC
>JAMBLL010000257.1 GCA_023336765.1 Actinomycetes bacterium
GAAGTCATACGCCGAACGCCTCTTCGAATTCCCGGAGATCGGCCCGTTGCCGCGACACGACACAGAAGCAGCGCTTCTCATCCCGGCACACGACGAGAGTATAGATATCGCTCCAGACGCGCTGACCCGCCTTGTCGATGAGTCCGGTGGCTATCCGTACTTCATTCAGGAGTGGGGCAAGCAGGCGTGGAACCAGGCAGCTGACAACGTGATCACGATTGACGACGTCGCCGCTGCAGAGCCGGTGGTCGTCGCCGCGTTGGACCGAGACTTCTTCCGCGTCCGCTTCGACCGGCTAACACCGAAGGAACGGGAGTACCTCCGCGCCATGGCGGAACTGGGTTCTGGACCTCACCGCAGCGGAGAAATCGCAGCTCAGCTAGGAGTTCGCGTCGAGAGTGTTGCCCCGCGACGTTCGATGCTCATCAAGAAGGGGATGATCTACAGCCCTGCTCACGGCGACGCTGCGTTCACCGTTCCATTATTCGACGAGTTCCTCAAACGGGTGATGCCCTGAGCCGCCCGACAGCGAAGACCGCCTACTGCGGATGACCAACCCCTGTCGTCCTTCGCCGCTCCCACGGAACAACATGACCAAGCGCAGTGCTGGAGTGCGTCCCTCGTGGTTCAATGATGCGCATACGACCCCATGGGGGCCTTCCGGAGTCGGGAAGTGTCATTGCCTCGCGATACGTTGAACCCCATGCGAACCGCTGCTGCATTCCCAGGTGCCGGCAAGGGGAAGGTGCCATCCCAAAAGGGGCGCACCCTCCCAGCCGAGATCCTCACGCCCGAAGAGGTGCTGGCCATCATGGACCAGTGCAAAGACACAACAACGGGCATACGGGACCGCGCCCTCATCACGGTCATGTACCGGTCAGGTCTCCGCGTGAGTGAGGCGTTGTCCCTGCAACCCAAGGACGTCGACCTCCACATCGGCTCGATCGCCGTTCTCCACGGCAAGGGGGATCGGCGCAGGACCGTCGGCATTGATCCTGGTGCGGCCCCGATGATCCAGCACTGGGCGGAGGTACGTGCCGATCGACTCGCTCCCCCTCCAGGCGTGCCGCTCTTCTGCTCACAGAAGTGTCGGCGCCTCTCCAAATCGTGGGTTCGAGAGATGATGGTGCGCAATGCCGCACGCGCCGGGATCCAGAAACGCGTTCATCCACACGGCCTACGGCACACGATGGCCTACGAGTTACTCATGGAAGGAGTACCGATCCCGATTATCCAGCGCCAACTCGGCCACACCAGTCTGCAAACGACCGACACCTACCTATCACATATCGCGCCGAAGCAAGTGATCGAAACGATCACGGCCCGAAGCTGGGGTGCGCCTTGACATCATCGGGCGGTTCGTTGCCAGAGATGGTCCATCGATCCGTCCAGTCGCCCGGTGGTTCGATGCCCCTGGCTTCCAGCCACAACTGGAGCGCCTCGGCGACGACCACCGAGCGGGATCGGTGAGTCGGCGTCGACACATCCACGAGCGATACGAGTTCACGGGGAAGCGAAACGCTGACCTGACGAAGATTGGAAGCAGTCATGACACGACTGTGTCACAAGCAAGCTGCGGATACAAGAGGAGTGTTTCCGCCATGATGAGAGGGCCATGGATTCACGCATCGACACTCTGCTCGTGGGAGTCCTCCC
>JAMBLL010000258.1 GCA_023336765.1 Actinomycetes bacterium
CCGCATCACCAACATCAGGGGTAGTTCCCCTAACTGTGGCCCTTGACGGCAGCGCATCAACAGATCCCGACGGCACCATCGTGACCTGGGACTGGACAGATGGCACCCAAACCACAACCGGTGAAACAGCATCAATGACATTCACCACACCAGGCATCCACACCGTCGAGTTAACAGTCACCGACAACGACGGAGCCACAAACACAGACACCGTCGAAATCACGACCCAGGCTCCTCCACCGCCTTTGCCGATACCGCCTCCAGCACAGGACCCCGAACTGTTCGTGATCGGCGGTCAGGCCGTGACCCCCGACGCCATATTCCAGCATCTTGATAGGTGTGTGCCAACTGATCGGCTCTCCGGATCCAACAGGTACGCAACAGCCCAGGCCGTGCTGAGTCTCGAATCGGTCTCCGGAGGCACGGTGTTCGTGGTCAACGGTGAGACCTTCCCTGATGCGCTCGGAGCGGGTGCCGCAGCGAACATCGAGGAGTCAGCGCTCCTTCTCGTCAAGAAGTGGAGTGTTCCGTCCGCAACGACTCAGGCACTCGACTCCATCTCGCCAGACAAGATCGTCATCGTCGGAGGAACGGCCGTCGTGTCGACGAAGGTCGAATCGCAACTCCGTGCGCGGTACGGAGACGTCGAACGGGTCGCCGGGTCGAACCGGTACAACACGGCCGTCGAACTCTCCAAGTATCAGTTCGTTGGGCGATCACATGCCGCAATCATCGTGACCGGTACGGGGTTCGTCGATGCTCTGGCCTCCGCACCGCTGGCATACGCAAAGGGCGCCCCGGTGCTCCTCGTGCCAGACAACGGTGTACCGACATCGGTGCTCAATGAGTTGAAGAGACTGTCCCCGACAACCATCTACATCGTTGGTGGGACCGCTGCAGTATCGAGCAGCATCGAGAACACGATCGAGGCGGCAACCGGCACCAACGTCACGAGGGTGGCGGGGAGCAATAGATATCGGACTGCCCGAGCCATCGCCGACCTGCTTCCAGGAACCCAATGGCGCATGATCGCTGTTCCAGCCAACAACTTCCCTGACGGACTCACCGCTGGCGGTATCGCCCGCATGAACCCGATCATTCTCACGGGCTACGAGTCGCTCAACAGCGGAACGTCGTCGACCATTTCAGAGATCACAGGCAAGCCGTGTGCCCCACGCGTGAAGCTCTCCAGTTTCACCACCTATCACCCGTGTTGCGCCAATCGGGTAACCAACATCCAGCTGATCGCAGACACGATCGACGACACCACCGTTCTTCCCGGTAGGACGTTCAGCGTGAATGGAGCCACGGGACAACGTACCGAGGCGAAGGGCTACAAACGAGCAGGAGCGATCGTTGGCGGGAAGATCGTGTGTTGTGACAGCCCGGTCAACGTCGGCGGTGGTACGAGCCAGTACACAACAACGCTCTACAACGCCGTGTTCTACGCCGGTCTTGAGGACGTGTTCCACCGTCCACATTCGATCTACTTCACCCGCTACCCCAAGGGCATCGAAGCGACACTCAACTGGACCTCCCCTGACCTCAAGTTCCGCAACGACACCGAGTGGCCTGTGATGATCAACAGCCACCACACAGGTACGTCGATCACCGTGGAGCTGTGGGGATGGAGCGACGGACGCACGGTCAAGAAGAGTGTGACCGGATCCGCTTCCACTTCCCAGGGCGGGAGAGTCGTCATCAAACGATGGGTCACCTACGGTGACGGTTCAGTCCGACAGCAGACCTGGTATCACACCTACCGACCGATCGCTTAGGATTCTCCGAGGAGTCAGACCGCTTCGTCCGGTCACCCAACTACCGTCCGTCCCGAT
This sequence comes from Actinomycetes bacterium, assembly GCA_023336765.1. Taxonomy (GTDB): domain Bacteria; phylum Actinomycetota; class Acidimicrobiia; order Spongiisociales; family UBA5794; genus JAMBLL01. Next base: position 1,836 of record JAMBLL010000258.1, read on the forward strand.
GCGGTATCTGTTCGACATCCTCCATCCGGCACATGTCCACGTACTCAAGTACACGATGGCCGACCTACGCGCCCAGGGCCACGACGTCGTGGTCACAGCACGCGACAAGGACGTCGCACTCGACCTTCTCGATGCCTATGACATCGACCACACAGTGCTGTCCGAACAACAACACGGCTCTGTGAACCTGGCCAGGGAACTCGTCTCACGAACTGTCAAACTCGGCAAGTTCGCGCGGTCGCAGAACGTCGACGCAATGGTCGGCCTCATGGGACCTTCCATCGCCCCGGTGGGCCGCATCCTCAGGATCCCGAGTTATGTGCTGTACGACACCGAGATCGCGTCGCGCACGAACACATGGGTCTACCCGATGGCCACTGAGGTAATCACGCCGGAGTGCTACACGGGCCGAGTTCGCGGGAACCATGTCACCTACGCCGGATATCACGAACTCGCATACCTACATCCCGCCAGGTTCACACCAGACCCTGCAAAGCTCACCATGTACGGTCTCGATCTGGACCGCCCCTACGTCGTCTTGAGGCTGCCTTCGCTCCTCTCCTCTCACGACAATCGTGAGATCGACACACCACCGGACACCTGGCTCCGCTGGATCGAAGCGACCAGCGAGACCCACAGGGTCGTCATCTCCTCGGAACGGCCGCTCGGTACCGACCTCGACACCTACCGCCTCGAAGGGCCTCCGGAGAATGTCCACCACGTGCTTGCACACGCTGACCTCGTCATGGGTGAATCTGCAACGATGGCGACAGAAGCCGCAGTGCTCGGAACACCCGCGGTCCTCGTGGGCGCAACATCTCGCGGATATGTCGATGACATCGAACGCCGATACGGGCTGATCCGCTACTTCACGCCAGACCGTATCGATGAGGCTCTCATTACCGCCCGAGATGTGCTCGAGGAACCCGACAGCCCAGCGGTCGCCGCTTGTCACTCCCAACTCATCGATGACCATATCGATGTGACATCTTGGCTGACAGACCATCTCCTGACAGCATCTTCGGACAGCGCCAGACGATGAAGGTCCTGATGATCGCCAACGCGGCTGCCACGCACACGATGCGCTGGGCAACTGCCATGGCGAATGAGGGACACGATGTCCGACTGCTATCGGTGCGACACCGCGACATCGAGGGCGTCGATGTTGTCTCGTTCTCCAGCCATCACGCAACGGACCCTTCGCGTACTGGCCTGACAGCGGGATATGCGCGGCTCCGGCTTGGACTCCCGAAGGAGCTTGCCTCTTTCGCTCCTGACATCGTCCACGCCCACTACGCGTCCACCAACGGGTACATCGCCGCCCTCGCACATGCCAGGCCGACACTGCTCACCGTGTGGGGAACCGACATCATCCCCAAACCAGGGCACAGCCTGTCGCCCTCCCATCGTCACCGCGCACGCAAGGCGGTCGAACACGCATCCATCATCACCTCGGCAAGTCCATACATGGCTGACCACGTCCGCGATCTCGTTCCAGAAACACCGGTTGAAATCGTCCCATTCGGTGTGGACCTAGACCTGTTCTCCCCGTCACGGCCACCGACCGGATTCGAGATACTCATAGCGAAATCACTCGAGCAGAGATACGGAATCGATGTTGTCATCGACGCTATGGACGAGGTGGCGCGAGCGGTCCCTGGTGCGAGCCTGACGATCGCCGGGGACGGCAGCCAGCGTGCATCCCTGGAGAAGAAGGCTGCAGATTGCGTTGCACCTGTCGAATTCATGGGGGTGGTGCCCCACGAAGATCTCCCTGCACTCATGTCTCGATCGGCCGTCGTCGTGAACCCAACGGTTGTCGACGAGTCGTTCGGCGTGGTCATCCTCGAGGCCCAGGCGGTGGGCCGGCCCGTCGTATCTCCGCGCGTGGGCGCAGTACCCGATGTGTGCATTGAAGGGCGAACCGCTCTGCTTGTGCCGCCACACGAACCACATGCCATGGCGACGGCGATCATCGACACGCTCCAGGGGGGCCTTCCGCAGGCACACGAGGACGGACCCCGTTTCGTTCGTGAGCGATTCACATGGAAAGCTTCCGTGGACAGGATGAACGCGTTGTACTCGGTCGTCGCTGATGCCTAAGGCTCTCGTTCCGCGATGGGTCTCGTGGTTGGTTGCGATCATCGGTATCGGCATCCTTGTGGTTCTCGTGGTGAGATCGGGC
>JAMBLL010000259.1 GCA_023336765.1 Actinomycetes bacterium
CTGGACCACAACAGACACGAAACACAAGAGATACTCGATCGGTTGGCCGAAGCCTCGTTTGGCGAATCCAGCCCATTCGACGAATTGAACGGAGGACACCGATGAACATCGGCGTGATCAAGGAGATCAAGAAGAACGAGCGACGAGTTGCCGTACTCCCCGGTGCGGTATCGGACCTCGTTCACCGGGACAACGCGGTGTTCGTGGAGTCCGGTGCAGGGAACGGAGCAGGTGCCCCGGACGAGGCATTCATAGCTGCGGGCGCAACGATGCTCGCGACTCCCGAAGAGGTCTTCGACGCATCCGAGCTCATCGTGCATGTCAAGGAACCCCAGGCTTCCGAGATCGCGATGCTGGGACCGGACCACATCTTGTTCACCTACCTCCACCTCGCCGCCTATCCCAAAGTAGCTGAAGGACTCCTCGAGTCAGGAGCCACGTGCATTGCTTACGAGACCGTTGCGGTCAATGGCGGCTTGCCGTTGCTCGCACCCATGAGCCATATCGCGGGTCGGCTTGCGTCTCAGGTCGGTGCGTTCTACCTCATGTCGCCAAACGGTGGAAAAGGTGTGCTGCTGGGAGGGCACGCCGGAGTGCCACAGGGCCAGGTCGTCGTCATCGGAGCAGGCGCGGCTGGCATGAATGCTGCCGATGTGGCCATTGGGCTCGGAGCACGGGTGACGATCCTGGACGTGAACATCGACGCTCTCGAGCGGGCCCATGGGCGGTGGGGGTCGCGCATCGTCACCGACTACTCCACGCGAGGCTCGGTGTCTGAATGGACGGCGAAGGCTGACCTTGTTGTTGGTGCCGTACTTGTTGCTGGTGACCGTTCACCGATCGTTGTCGACCGGTCCATGCTGGCTGACATGCACGAGGGAGCGGTCATGGTCGACATCTCGATCGACCAGGGTGGTTGCTTCGAGACGAGCAGAGAAACGACCCACGAGGAACCGACCTATGTTGTTGATGGCGTCGTCCACTATGCGGTTGGGAACATCCCTGGGTCCGTGCCCTATACGTCGTCACGTGCGCTCTCGAACGCAACGCTCCCCTATGTCCACGCTCTGTCTGGTGGCATGGCAGATGCGATCGCCAAACGCCCGGAACTGATCGGTGGCGTGAACATCGCAGGCGGACATCTCGTGAACGCAACGGTGGCGCACAGCCTTGCAGCCGAATCTGCCGACCCGCTCATCGTTCTCGGAGTTGCATGACCTTGGACGCCCCTAAACCTCGGCGTACACGGCTGGCCGCATACGCCGTTGCGCTCAGCAATGGGTCGATCCTGCTGGCAAGAATCGCTGCTGGCTATCCGGGCGAAGGTAAATGGACTCTGCCAGGCGGAGGCGTGGAATGGGGAGAGCACCCTGAGGAGGCTCTGATACGAGAGGTGCACGAGGAGACCGGGTTCTCCGTGACGCAGTACTCCCTGCTCGGCATCAACTCACGTGTGTTCCACGCTTCACGGTTGCACTCCGATCTCCACGCTGTTCGCCTGCTCTATGACGTCCCCCTCGAAGGAGATCCGAAAGTGACCGAGATCGACGGGTCCGTGGACCACGCGTCGTGGGTACCCCTTGACGATATCGGTTCGACAAAGACCGTGGAACTCGTACGCATTGGCCTCGAGATGAAACTCCGCTAGCGGCGTCAGCGACGGTTTCATGCAGTGCCACAATGGCATCATGGATACGCCGCGACCCGTGCCGATCACGGTCACATTCTCCCAGGAGTTGACTCCCCGAACCCGCAGGATCACCTTCGAGGGACCGGTCGTGATAGACACGTCACATCCGGCATCGTATCTGTCGTTGTACTTCAGCGATCCCGGGTCCGACTGGCAGGAAGGCAAGAGCACTGCGGCACCACCGAAGCGAACCTACACACCGCGCTACCTCCTCCCGGAGTGCGACTCGATGACCATTGATTTCGTGCTACACGGCGAGGGTAGAGCAACGCAATGGGCGCACACCGCTCGTGCTGGTGACGTGATCTGGGCCGGCCATGTCACCGGTGGTTACGACGTTCCCGACGATCTCAGCCACCTGGTACTCGTCGGAGATGACACCGCGATACCAGCAATCGGCACCGTGGTCGAGGCGATCCCGGACGGGACCAGGACAACGGTGATCATCGAGGTCATCGACGAGGACGACGAACGCGATCCAAGCGATGTGGTCCCATGCGACCCGATATGGCTCCACAGGGGTACCGATGTCACCGATGTGGGGGATCAGATGCTCAATCTCGTTCGGTCGATCACCGTGCCACCGTCTGCGTACTGGTGGCTCGCTGGTGAACGCGAAGCGATCCTCGCAGTACGCGATTACCTGGTCACTACACGCCACGTACCACGAGACCGCATCGCCGCAGCCGCCTACTGGCGCATCATCCCCCTCGACCCACGGCTCAGAGAGAGGTAGTACGTACTACGTATTACGTAGTACGTACTACCTCTGTGTGGAGGTGGGGGGAATCGAACCCCCGTCCCATGAGCTATCAGCGTCGGCATCTCCGAGCGCAGCCAACAGCGAGCTTTCGGAACACGAGGACTCTGTCGGCAAGCACCCTCATGCCCTA
>JAMBLL010000260.1 GCA_023336765.1 Actinomycetes bacterium
GTCAGCCATTGCAATCTAAGCCCGGGTCCCAGCCACGTGAGCGATACCCACTTCTATTGCGTTCCGGATGTGATTTGGGGAGGTTGTCCCTGGCGGATAGGGCACCTTGACCGTGGGAAGGTCTGTGGTCACAGCACTAAGCTGGCCCATGTGGATCAGAACGCCCTGCTGAGCCGAACCTTCGTATTGGCTGAAGAATCCCGCAGCGACGGGGACCACCCCTTCGGTGCGCTCCTTGCAGTGGATGGCGTGATCGTCGCGGAAGCCCACAACCGCGTGAACACCAACCGAGATCTTACGGCGCATGCCGAGACGCGCCTCGTTCGAGTCCTCGAACAGACGCACCTTCTCAGCGAACTTCCACTTGGGACCGTCTACGCGTCTTGCGAGCCTTGCCCGATGTGTGTTGGAGCGATGTTCTGGGCGGGTGCTCGTCGTGTCGTCTTCGGACTCTCCCATGTAGGACTCTCGGAACTCGCAGCGCTACCGGGGGCTGACCCGTGGGGATTCATCATCTCAGCCGCCGACATCGGCGAGCGGGCTATGCCGCCTATGACATTCAGCGGACCACATCGAGAGGACGAGGCTGCTCAAGCTCATCTCAGCTTCTGGGTCACCCGCTAGACGTGACAGCTTGGGACGCTGGGTGTGTCGTCATGGTGATCAGCAGACTCCAGTGACAGGATCCCAGGCTGCTCCTGGTGCGATGGTGGAGTACAAGAAGCTGCTTCCAGCCTTCTGCTTGTGTAAAATGCCCCTTTTCCGCGAAGCTGTCCATGATCTCCCGACTTCAGCCCTGTCGACGTCTCTCGTAGCCGAGCGCTGTCAACCTTCAGCCCGGTACCGTCCGCTGAGCAGATGTGAGCGCCATTGTCGAATCGCGTCAGAGTGGTTCGCGAATTTCCGGTTGTGGGTCGTGAAATCTGCTCTCTCCATCAACAGCGAGCAACGGAACGTTTGCCGTTTCGCTCGTCGAGTCCTATGTCGCCGTTCAACAGACGTAGGCTCGCTCGAGCCGTCAGGTCGGAATCGCACCCCAGCAAGCTCACCTGGTATGCATTGCTGACCATAAAGCGCCCAAGACTGGAAGAGTTGACCATCGTGCCGTCACGCAACAGTGGGGTCGGTGTAGAGTCTATCGAAAAGATGTGAGCGTTCACATGGCTCGGTACCACCGCGCCTGGTGGTCGCACACCTCGTTCGCAGCGGTCCGCTCTCATAGATTTCTGCGATTCAAAGGAGATTCCTCATGCCAGGCTTGCACGACGATCGAGTTCCGCGTACCAGAGCGATCGCGGCTGACGGAATACCTGAGGATGTGAGGGCTGCGGTGATTCCCGTCCCGAAGTGGGAGCGCCACGATCGCACCCATCTGGAGGTCGCTCTGCGACACGAGGTTCCCGAAAACGGAGCAGCAGCCGATCGTGTGTGGGAGGCGTTCTACTTCCTTCCGGAATCCTTCCGTTTGGACGCCACATCGTACGCGAAGGGCGAGCTGCTGTCCGACATCCGGTCGTACTTTCGGTTCTGCAACCCCCGGATCGAACTCGAGAACGTCGAGGCGGAGGCTCGGGACCTTGCTGGGAAGCTGACGTCGAGGACCCCCGATGAGGTCGTGCGGGAGCTCAAGCTCTTTGGTTGCAGCGTTCGGTCGGCGATCATGGAGGACGCACAGGAGGTCATCGACGTTGCGGCCACAGGAGATGAGAAATGCTTGACCGCTCTTCTGGGGGACTTCCTGACCGCGAGCAGTGGTGCGCTCGCCTCAATGCGTAGTGTCCTGGGCCCTCTGGCGCTGAGAACCGCCTCATTCGAGAGGGCGGATCCGGAAGTGGCGAAGGCTGTGTCGTGGGTTGATGAGTACCTGTCACGTGTGTTGGAGATTTCCTTGATAGACATTGCAACTGTGGTTGAGTCCAGCGAAGGTGGGAACGGCCTGGCACCTACTGCCATCGCGGCGGCGGTCGACGAGGCGCGCTACCGACAATCCCACCACGAGGGACCGGTGAGCCTCGCCGATGGATCGGTCCACGATCTTGAGCAGGTTGAACGGAGACAACATGCGCTCAAACGCTTCACCCAGTCTGTGTTGTGGCTCAACGTGGAGATACGCGACGAATACACCGTGGCCCTGCATCTCGTCAATGCCGCCGCTGCTGGGATTGCCATGGCGTTCGCCGTGGTCATCGCGGTGCTGTACGGCCAGCCGAACGTTCCTGGCCAGCTCGGTGTATGGGCGGCGGTTGTGGTCGTGGCATATATGGGAAAGGACCGCCTGAAGGCGATCCTCCAGTCCGTGTTCGATTCTCTCGTCGCTGCGAGGTACCCAGACCGGCGTTGGACGGTGAGCATTCCCGACACCCAGAACACGCTGGCAGAGGTGGCTGAGCGTGCCGGATTCGTTGAGCCAGACGACTTACCCGACGGTGTGGACATTCTGCGCAGTGTTGCGTACAGGGACCGTCTCTCAGAGCTCGCAGTTTCCGAGTCGATCCTGTGGCACAGAAAGTCGGTGAGTATGCGGACCGATGCCATGCGGACGAAGGCCCCGGGATTTCCGGCGCTCACGGATGTGATGCGGGTCGATATCTCTCGGTGGCTCACACATACGGATGATGCGAAGAGGACCGTCACCTTCGCTGATCCGGGCGCCGGAGAACTGTTCGAGTCGAAACTGCCGCGCGCATATGATGTCATAGTCGTCTATCGATTCACCGACTCGAACGCACCGGACGCAGCGTGGAACGCGGTTCGTGTTGTCGTGAGTCGCAACGGAATCCGACGCGTGGCGTCGTTGCAGGACCAATGACACTGAAATCGTTCATGTCGCGCGTTGCCGGTTCGTCAGATGCCTCGGGCAGGCGGACCGGTTGTTGACCGAGTCACCAGCGACGGGGACAACACGATGTGCCGTGCGTGGGTTCGCCCCTCTTCAATCCTCTCGATCAGGAGTTCCACAGCGGTCGTACCGAGTTCGTGTCGCGGTTGATCGATCGTGGTGAGCGAGATGTGCTGCAGGCCAGCGAGCCAGGCGTTGTCATATCCGATGAGTGATACATCGTCAGGGACCGAGTGGCCCGCGTCCGAGAGTGCCTGCAATGATCCGAGAGCCGCCAGATCGTTGGACGCGAAGATCGCGGTGGGGTGGCGATCCGTCTCGAGGAGTTCCCGCACACCCTGGGATCCGCCCTCTTCGGTGTAGGTGCCAGCAACGACCATCGGTTCCAGGCCATGCATCGTCATCGCTGCCTCGAATCCTCGCCTGCGCCGTTTGGCGCCGGCTCCGGTACCGCCGTCGATATGGGCGATTCGCTTGTGACCGAGGGAAACGAGATGGTCGACGGCGATACGGGCTCCTGCCCTGTCGTCCCCCGTCACGCTGTCAACAATCCGGGAACGGGTGGCGCGTGTGATCATCACCATCGGCACCACCTTCCCTGCCTTGTTGATGATCTTCATGTCGAGAAGCGTTCCGGCGAGAATCAACCCATCAGCTCGAAGTTCGAGCAGCGTCTCGAGAGCGATAGCCTCACGTTCGGGCACCCGCGTTCCACTATTGAACAACGCGCGGTAGCCGCTCTCGAGAACCTGAGCCTCGATGCCGGCGACAACATCGGCAAAGAATGGATTCTGAAGATTGGAGAGCATCGCACCGACGATGTGGGACCGCTGCTGCACCAGGCTGCGCGCCATCGTGTTCGGTCTGTAGCCGAGTTCTTCGATGACTTCGTGAACCGCCTCTCGCCTGGCGTCGCTCACACCCGGAGCATCCTGTATCACAAGGGACACAAGGGACTTGGAGACCCCTGCTCGTCTTGCCACATCGTGGATCGTCGGGCGGCTCACGGCTCATCCGTCGATAGATCGACTGCTTGTGTCGGGATAGTTCCCGAAGCTGCCGAGCGCTGTGTCATGCTGGGTCGGTCGTTCGGCTCGAGCGAGGTTCGGACCGTGTCGTCAGTCATGGGCGCCGATGACCTGTTGGTCGTAGTCGACGACGGCTCCGGTCATGAACCCGGACTCTGCGGAGGCGAGGAACAGCACCGCTCTGGCCGCGTCCTCGGGATCGATGAGCTTCCCAAACGGTAGAGACCTCCCTGCCTCCTCAAGCCATCCGGCACCAGCACCGTGATACTCGCGCTGGATACGATCCTCGCCGGGTGTGGACATCCAACCCGGGTTGAGGGCGTTGACGCGGATGCGGTGCCTTCGCAGCGCGTTGGCAGTGTTCTTGGTGAAGACGGCCAGAGCGGCCTTCGATGCGCAATACGTCGCGATGTAGGGCTGGCCGGCGTGTGACGAAATGGAGAGTACATTCACCATCGTTCCCGCGATTTCGTCGCGCACCATCATCCGGGCCGCGCCCTGCATGAGGAACCAGGGCGCCCTGGTATTGATCGTCATCATCCGATCGAATAGTTCCGGTGTCGAATCCCAGATGGTGTCGCGATCGGTGGTGCCGGCGCTGTTGATCAGCACGTCGATTCGACCGAACGTCCTGTCGGCGGCGTCGATAATCACACCCGGTGACCCTGCATCTGCGAGATCTGCTTCGACGAACACCGATGGAACGCCCGAGCGTTCTATCTCCTCGACCATCGAGGTGCCCCGCGCGGCATCGCGTCCGGTGAGCACGATACCTGCTGCGCCTCGCTTCGCCAGTTGGCGAGCGATCGCTGCGCCGAGTCCTTGTGTTGATCCTGTGATGACCGCGATCCTGCCGTCGTA
>JAMBLL010000261.1 GCA_023336765.1 Actinomycetes bacterium
GGCAGACCGAGACTTGCAGTATTGAAGTAGCCCTCTGCCCCTGGGAACTGACTCCCGATGTCATTGATGATCATCCGGTCATTATGGGAGAGCACGCAAACCAACGGAGATCTGGTTCCCGTCAAACAGATGATGAACCCAACCCTCTTGAGGGCCACACATCGCTGGATAGCGGGAGGCCAGCGGTGCGATCCTTCCAGGGGGAAGTGGGAGGCCCCCGCGAGATGGGCGGGAGCCTCCCACTGATCGGTTACGGCGTGGTGGGTTCGGGGATGGTGGGACCGCTTGTGCACCAATTGCGATCGGTCCACATCCTGATATCCCAGTCTGCGGGGTCGGGTCCGTAGTTCTTTATCAAGATGCGCCGCGACGTATGCCTTCTGTCCTCGCCCTCTGTCCTGATCCACCTCTTGTTGTAGACAGTCATGAGCACATTTCCATTGATCATGACGACATCCGGGCTGCTCAACATGACGTAACCGGTGGATGTGAAACCGGTCACTTTCGCCGTTTCAACGACGTTGTTCCGATGATTGTGCACGTTCCCAACCCAATAGATGGTTTCGGTCATAACTTCACCGGCACACGGATCCCAGCCCTCGTATGTGATGGGGGGCCACACAACTTCGGTGGGCTTGTCTGCAGCGGCTGGAGCCGCTATCAATCCGATCAGAATCGCAACAGTTGCAAGAAGCGTCAGTGGTCTTCGCATGAGCCTCTCTCCTTCTGCCCCAAGGGCATCGTGTGTGGTTCCCGCACGGGAACCGGGTTCACTTGGTATATGGCCCGCACAGCGAAATGGGGACAGCAATAATGAAAATGTCCCCATGGCGGACTTGCTGGTCATAGATGGGGTGAGACGACACGTGGGAGATGTGGCACGTGGGAGACAACTCAACGAGTAAGGCGGTTCTTCGCCAGGTATTCGAGGAGAACTATGAAGCCATCAGTCGCTACTGCCACCGACGCCTCCCCCGGGCCGATGCGAATGACGCGGCTGCGCAGGTATTCGCTGTGGCGTGGCGGAGATTCGATTCGATGCCATCAGGCGAGCAGACTCTGCCCTGGCTCTATGGGGTTGCGCGCAATGAGGTGCGCACGTCAAGACGCTCGACGCGACGTCTCACGAATCTGCGAACCAAGCTCGGGGGGCAGGCGAGTTACCCCGAACCGGGTCCCGAAACCGTGGTCATTCGCAACTCTGAACAGGAGCACCTGCTGAAGGCCCTCGCGACACTCCGTCCCGACGACCAGGAAATCCTCCGCCTCAGGGCGTACGAGCACCTCACGCTTCCCGAAGTCGCCGAGGTCCTCGGCTGCAGCGTTGAGGCGGCCAAGAAGCGGGCATCCCGTGCAACGAAGAGGTTGCGGCAAGCAACCGGTTGGTCTGACCCAACCGATGCGGTGCAGGCATCAGGCGCGATCCAGGAAGGAGGCGACAGATGAACGATTCCCAGATTCTCGAGCATCTCTCCTTGACGGACGCGTACGCCCCCGAAACGGATATGCCAGAGTCAGCATGGAGTCACGATGTCGCCTTCACTGAGGTTGAACGACGGATCGGCGTACGGACCCAAACCACGAGGGCACCTGCGCAACCCACGCGGACAAGACAGCGTGGTTGGTTCATCGCGGCGGCGGCCTTCGCCGCTGTGATCATTGTGATCGGTGCAACGATGCTGCTCGCACGACCAGCCGACAATGTGCCACCGGTAACTACGCCGTCCACGACACAGCCGCCTCCTCCGACAACGACAGAGGTGCTTCCACCTACGACCGTGGCGACCGAAGAAGCAACTGCGACAACTATCGCACCGATCGTCGAGGCCGATCCGGTGATCCCCGGCGAGTTGGTCGCTCTGCTGGACACCTATGAAACAGTCTTCAACACGGGCGATGAAGCGACGTTCAGAGCGCTCTTCGCGCCAGACTTCTCCTGGGTACGCCCAGAGGATTCCTCGGGTTACCGTTTCTTGGTCGATGAGAGAGTTGCCCGAATGACGAACTCTCGAATCCAGGAGTCGTCACTCTCTGTTGAGAACTGTGTTCCAACGAGCGAGGGAGCGCACTGCTGGTTTATCTACTCGGGTGCTGTCGAGACCGCGCTCTACTTCGGACCCGTCACCAACGGTGTTCGGGTGCACGCCGTTGACGGCAAGATCACTGAGATGTTCATCGCGGAACAGCAGAATGTGCAGGAGCTTCAGGACACCCATGGTCGACGCATGCTCGCCTGGGTCGCAGAGAGGTTCCCGGATGACCGAGCGAAGATGGGGCTTGTTGGGATAGGTGTTATCAACGACGGAAACGGGAGCGATCCTGTGGAAGTCGTGGAGCTGTGGACCAAGTATCTCCCATTGTGGGCCGAAGCTGGCCGACCGTAACCCCAATCGTGGGCATCAGATAAGTCGGAACGTCCAGAGCGGTGACCAGCAACATGGCCGATGCATGACTGGTCAGCCGGGTGACCCCCAAACTGACTGAGTTCTGTCCCGATTCCGTGCGGTTGGTGCCTCGTCACGGTCGTGCCACTGATCGCCCTCATCCCACCAGTTGAGGACGCGTAGAGCCCGAAGCGTGTTCCATCTCCCCGGCACGCTCCCCGGTTCGAGGACGAAGTACACCCTTCCTGAGTACTGGCTCCCTTTGCCCCATCGGCC
>JAMBLL010000262.1 GCA_023336765.1 Actinomycetes bacterium
TGCCACACGCCGTGAATTGTGAGAACACCCGTAGGTCGTCAAGCTTCGAGGCGATTGTCAGGATCGCCTCCGCGGGGTCAGAACTTGTGATGAGAGCATTGCTGATCAGCCGGATATTCTTGTGATATTGGCGGGTCACGTCGATATTGAACTGGACCACTGGGTCCGCATCGATGATCTCGTCAGGTGCGGGATCGAAAGAGACGTCGTCGACGGTGGCGGCAAAGCTCTTCGGGATGTCCACCACAAACGGGAATGTGCCCTCGTCTGACGGCTCTCCTTCGAGCGTCCACGTCAGACTCGGCTGGAGACCGCCGTCGGCGGGGTCCCACCGTGCTTCGATTGCGAATGTCGCTCCTTCTGTGAATTCTCGTGCGGCGAATACATGCCGGTACGACGTCCCGTCGGGCCCCTCGATGATCTCGATATCGTCGGGTGTCATGTTGGGGAGGAAATCGGCCGTGATCTCCTTCGCGCTGACGGTGTCCGCCGTGGCCTGGACCGCTGTTGGGTCGAGTGAGGAGCCGGCGTTTTCTGTTCCGCCGCTGCCTCCACAGCCTGCGATGACCCCCACAAGAACCAGCAGGAGTAGCCCCCTTCCGACTCGGCCGAAGTCCACCGAACTGGCCACCAGAACATCCTGGCTATGGGTCGATGACGAATGCTAGAAACACACCTCGACAATGGCGCATCGGGGAGCTACACCGACGTTCGGCGCCCGGTCGTTCTGTCAGGAGGAAGCCGACGCGGAGTGAGGCCCCTGATCGAATAGGGGCCTCACGTGGTCGCTTGTGCTGGGCTATTCGCTATTCGAGGACGAACGTCAACTTCATATCGACGCGGAAGCAACTGATCGTGCCGTCCTCTGAGATTTCGACCTTCTGTTCGGATATCCATGCACCCCGGATTCCCTCAACGGATTGTTGGGCCTTGGAGATGCCTTTGCGGATGGCATCCTCGAAGGACCCGGGGGAAGTAGATGTGATCTCGATCACCTTGGCAACTGACACGTGCCGTGCTCCTTTCGACGCTGAAGAGCTTGGTCAGAGAATACACCCGAGAGAGAGCGAGTGGAAACTCTGGTGATGTCCTGAGCCTCGTCCTGTTCGGTGCAAGATGTACGTTGGCCAGTCTTAACCGCGTACCCTATGTAGGCGACTGCCCGTGACCTGCTGAGACGGAGTCGCACTTTCGCCCCAGCTTCGGCGTAGCTGATTTGCCGTCTTCGCAGGTTCATCATCGCCCCAACTGCTGCAGGTAGATCGCGGACCCGTACTGAGACACCGTGTACCTCATGAACGATCAGATCGTGACGTCTCACAAGTTCGGTGAGGTCTCGCGAACCGATGAAGCGATCCCAATCGTGGAGATCTGGGGGGAGCACTCTGGTGATGCGGTTGTGTTGGGCGAGTTCGATGAGCGCCAACCTGCTCAGCAGCGTTCGATTGGGGAGAGAGAAGACGAGTACGCCGCCGGGACACAGCACCCGACCTACTTCAGCGATGACTGCATCGACGTCGTCCAGGTGTTCGAGCACTTCGGAGCACACGACCGCCTCGAAACTGTCGTTCGTGAATGGCAGGGTCTCGCCTACGCCGAGCACGAAGGATGCCGGAACGTGTTGTGCAGCGGAGCGCACGGCGGACATTGCGGGGTCAATGCCAACGACGTCGTATCCCGCATCCGCCAGCAAGGCTGCCAGGAACCCTCCGCCAGACCCGATGTCAAGCACAGCTGAACCCTCAGCGACATTGGTGTCTCTGAGCGTGGCGAGGAGGTAGGGCCCGCGCAGTGGCCCGATCAGGGCATGCAGACCGTAGAGGAACCCATCCGGATTCCACCAGGCCTCGTCATCGAACACGGATTCTCTTGACACGGCTGGAAGCATCTCACATCGCAACCTCGCAGAGGCACTGAGGATTCCGCCAGATGAACTCAGCTCTGTTCGCCGATGGATGTGTCTGATGTCGACTGCATCAGGGATTCGAGAGTCCCACGCTCGGCGAGTAGCCCATCGCCCCTGAACTGAGAACGGTAAACTTCTTCGCCAATCGAACATATGTTCGACTATACTATTGGTTCAGCGATGGCGCACGCTGGGTGAAAGACAAGAGGACACCAGCGTGGTCGCAGATATTGAACCGATAGCCCCCGTGACCCCGGTTGATGCGCGTGACAGGGGAAGAGAGGAGATCTTCTCGCTATCCCCTGGCCAGATCGCAGGGCTCACCGGTATACCAGGGTCGGGGCTTACCAGGGTCGGCCTGTCGCTTATCGCCCCGTACGCGGCCCAGGGCCACCTTGCGTATCTCGATGTCCGAGGCTGGGCGAGTCCTCTCACAGCATGGGAACTCGGGATCGACCCTGAGCGCTTCATCGTTGTGCGCACGGACGACATCGTCACCTGGGGTCGGGTTGTGGGGACACTGCTTGATGGAATGCGCGGGGTGTACGCCGAGATCCCTCACGGAGTCAAGGACTCTGCACTTCGAACTCTTGCAGCACGGGCCAGGACACGTCGAACCCCTCTCGTGTTCCGCTCTCTTGCAGGAAAGCTTCCCCAGGGAGTTGTGCATCTGCATCTCAAGGCACGTGAGGTGGCATGGGAAGGGACCGGGCAGGGCCATGGTGCGCTGATCCGTCGACGCACGCTGCTCGACGCATCAGGGAAGGCAACGAGGGGAATGGAACGGACGATCGAGATCGAGGATGATGGAACGAACCATATGCGTGTGGTACCCAACCTGGGCACTCAGACGTCCAGACGTTTCGCCTGACGCACCCCACCAAGCGGTCGACGACTCGAACACGGTTGTCGCATTGAACCCTCTTGCCCATGACGCGGGTGTCAGAGTTGGGATGGGACGAAGGGCGGCAGAGGCGTTGTGTCCAACGGTGGTCACCATCGAGCGTGACCAGTCCGCAGACATGGCACGGTTCGAACCTGTCGTGGAGAGGATCGAGTCCATCGTTCCCCGTGTCGAGATCGCAGACCCGGGGAGGGCGTTCATACCGATACGCGGTGCTGTGACGTACTACGGGGGAGAGCAGGCCCTCATCGAGAGGATCAACAAGGAACTCGATACGTTCGGCGGTGACTACCGACTCGGTCTCGCAGCAGGGCCCTTCGCTGCATGGCAGGCGGTGCAACAAACCTCCCGGGATTCCAGGGTTTTCGTTGTCACCGATGACGATGCGTTCCTCTCGCAACTCGATGTATCGGCGATCGGGAGCGAAGAACTCGCCGCAACGTTCCGGTGGCTCGGCATCACGACACTCGGTGCGCTCGGAGAACTGCCCTATGACGCGGTCATATCGAGGTTCGGCCGCCAGGGGATGGATGCGCATCGTATTGCACGTGGGATGGGGCGAAGCCCCTCCCCGAGGGATATCCCTCCAGACCCGGGAGTTGAGTCGTCGTTCGACCCGCCGATCCAGGACTTCGAACAAGCGTCTTTCATCGCACGCAACCTGGCCCAACGGCTGATCAGCGGCCTTGCGCCTCATGGGATGGCACCCCACAGAGTCGTTGTTAGCGTGGTCGCTGCCGATGGAACGGAGCGTGTCAGGTCGTGGAGGAGCGCTGATCCCTTTGATGACCACACTCTCACGGACCGCGTGCGGTGGCAGCTACGAGCGTGGATCGAAGGCGTGTCAGCGGGTATCAGAGGGGGGATCTCCTTTCTTCGTCTTGAACCAGATGACCTGTCAGGAAGCGGTCGACAACTCTCGCTCGCAGAGGACGCAAAGGAAACCATGGAGATGCAACGTGTGCTCATGGAGGTGCAGGCGATTGCGGGTCCGGACAGTGTCCTGGTTGCATCGCCTCAGGGAGGGAGAGACCCTGCACAGCAGGTGTTGTGGAGTCGCTGGGGCGATGACCCTGTGTCTCATGCACGAGATACCGACGCACCCTGGCCTGGGAGGATCCCGAGCCCTGCACCTGCATTGGTCCCTCCCAATCCTGTTCCCTTTGTTGTGTCCTGGGCCGACGGGTCACCTGAACAGGTCAGGTTGGCCAGCCGATGGGTGCCAGTGTTGTCATGGGCGGGGCCATGGAGAAGTGTTGGGAGGTGGTGGGATGGGGAAGGGATGGCTGACCGGTACCAGATCGTCACCTCAGCGGGTGCGTACCTCTGTGAGGTGAAGGATGGGAAGACGTACCTGCTGGGGGTGTATGACTAGAACAGCCGTCAGCCGTCAGCCGTCAGCAGGAACCTCGTCCAGATCGTTCGGCTGGCGCCTCACTTTCAGATGTGAGATCGCTCGCGGGCTCGCTTGCAGACAGAGAATCGCTCTGGTGTCTGGTGTCCCTGAACGCAGAGATCATGATTCGTTCTTGCGCTGTCGCTTCCCTGCTTCCACCATGTGTGGCTGACCTGCTGCGCGCGCACCGGTCGGAGAACGCGTGAAGATCATGAAATCTGGAAGTTGAGCACGTAGAGTGGTGGAACAGGAGGTAAACGATATGCAACGAAGAAGGAGATACGCAGCCTTCACCTTGCTTGCCTCGGTGACCATGCTTTCGGTCGCTGTGTTTGCAAGTCCAGTATCGGCTGAGGTGATCGAAGGGCCGTGCACCGGGAGCGCCACATTCTCGGGTCCCATCACGGTCACCGAGAGCCAACCACTCGATGTGACCACGATCGTCCCCGCCGAGGACACCGTTCAGTATGTTGGCAATCTGAACATTGATCCGCCAAGTGACCTCGTTCCATTCGCTGGCGGGATCGATGTCGCTCTGCCACCCCCCTTCGGTGGGTGGACTGTGGTGTCTTGGACCGGTGACACTGTTGAGGTGTCGGATTCTGGCTCCTATGCATATGCGGTGCCCTCGTGGGTGCCCCGGGGAACTGGCGGTCTGAAGGTCACAGCGACGCACACGCAGCAGGGGACAACGTGCATCGTTGCTGTAACGATGGCTCTTGATGGCAGTCCAGGTGCTGGTGCGTTCATAGGCGCAGCCGCTGCAGTGGCATTCGGCGTCGGCACCCTCGGTGCAGGCATCAAGAAGAAGGGTGCATGATGAAGGGTCGACCAGTATTGGGAGTTGTCAGCGGTTTCTTCTTCGGTGTGTTCGCAGGTATCAGCTTGTTCCTGTGGGGTGTCATAGATCTTCACTCGGTGTGGCTGTGGGTCCTGCCGCTCGCCGGCATCGTGCTAGGTCTTGTTATGGCGGCATGGGCCCCGTTTGGCTCGGACGCGGATGACAGTCGGTCGCGAATACCGCCGGACGATCCTGATCGGTGATCGGTGATCGGTCTTCAGTTATCGGTCTTCGGTCCTCATCTTCTCGTAGGTAGCGTTCATGGAGGCCTCGATCGAGCGGACCAGGTCGTTGAGGTTGTCCTTGTTGGTCAGGCCCGCGGTCTCGATCGGATCGCAGATAGTGACGCGTGCAGTTCCGGGACGGAAGATCTTCGAACCTGGGCGATTGATGGTCTCGGTGCCTTCGATGACAACGGGGACTATCGGGAGTCCGGTGTCGATGGCGATACGGAAAGCGCCCTTCTTGAACGGGAGAAGTTCTCCGTTCGTGCTGCGTGTGCCCTCAGGGAACACGATGAGCGAATATCCGTGCTCGGCAGCCATCTTGACACCCTCGGCGATCGCCCGGCGCGATGAGGTTCCAGAGGCCCGGTCGATCTCGATGATCCCGATCGTGCGCATTGCTCTGCCCACGAGAGGAATCTTGAACACCTCCTTCTTCGAGAGGAATCTCCCGTGAAGCGGTAGAACCCAGAAGAGCAGAGGTATGTCGAACTGTGACAGGTGGTTGCTCGCGATCATATAGCGCTGTTGCGGATCGATCTTCTCGATACCTTCGACTTCCACGTGCACCGGGGGGATCTTCAGGAAGACGGCAGACCAGTGCTTCACGATTCTGTCGTAGAGGGGCGAAGCTGGCCTGAATGCTCCGTAGATGATTATGACGAGAGCAAGGATCAGCGTGTAGACGAAAAAGAGTGGCACCGCGATGAATGTTCGAAGACCTGCAAGCACTGTCGGGATCATTCCGATAGCGTAGACGCAACGTTGACGGTGTACACATGAGAACGATATCGAACGATGCTGCTGCCAGGATAGCTCTCGGCGCCCAGGGTTTCTCCAGGACGAGGCCATCTGGCAACATTGACGTGCGCCATTTCAGGCGAGTTATGCGCCAGGTGGGTCTCGTTCAGCTCGACTCGGTCAACGTGTGTGTGCGCACGCACTACATGCCGTTCTACTCGAGGCTTGGGGCGTACGACATGGGACGGCTCGATTCGTGGCTGAACACGTCAGGAGAGAA
>JAMBLL010000263.1 GCA_023336765.1 Actinomycetes bacterium
GATCCCTGGTGAAGCTCGGTTCCTACACCTTTGACTATGGCCGCGACACGGCTCGCGAATTACTCTCCGTCGAGGGCGATCTGCCAACGGCGATCCTCGCCGGGAGCGATGTCCTCGCGATCGCTGCGCTCCAGGTCGCCCACGAACTTGGCTTGCGGGTCCCTGAGGACCTCTCGATCATCGGGTTCGACCGCATAGCCATGTCCCAGCTGATGAGTCCTCCTCTGACAACGGTCGAGCAACCGACGTACGAGATGGCCAGGCTCGCAGCCGACCTGCTTCTCATGCGGACACGGGGCGAGAGAACCGGGCCAGGGGAGCGTCGGATTCTGCAACCGACATTGCATGTTGGGGCGTCGACGGGAGTCCCTCGATGATGGCCACATCCGGTCGAATGATGTCCCAAGATGCAACCATCAATGCGAGGCGACGTGACCACTGAATCTGAAACCGTCAGCGCCGAGCCAGAGGTGTCGCCTGTGAAGCAGGCATTGGGGAGGATGTACCAGGCCAGGACGCTCATCGCGTTGCTCATCCTGATGGGGGCTCTCGCCCTGTTATCTGACTCGTTCCTTTCCGTTCAGAACTTCCTCAACGTTGGCCAACAGGTGGCCGTACTTGCGATTGTCGCGATCGGTGCCACGTTTGTGATCATCAGCGGCGGTATCGACCTGTCCGTGGGTTCGGTACTGGCCCTCTCCGCTGCCATATTCGCCGCGCTATTCGCTGACTACGGAATGCCGTGGCCGATCGCAGCGATCTTCGGTCTGGCGGTCGGTGGAGCTCTGGGAGCCGTCAACGGCCTGGCGATCGTCTACGGTCGATTGCCGCCGTTCATCGCCACCCTTGCAATGCTCTCCATCGCACGCGGCTTGGCGCTCGTGGTTACCGGAGGCCGGCCGATTTCAGGATTCCCGAGCAGCTTCAGATGGATCGCCGGAAGAGAGTTGCCGTTCGATCTGCCGTTCTCAGTGCTCCTGACGCTTCTGCTCTACTCGGTCGCTTCTCTCGTCTTGCGGCGGACCGTATTCGGTCGGTCAACATACGCGATCGGCGGCAACGAAGAGGCAGCACACCGGGCTGGTATCGCCGTGAACCGTGCGAAGATCTCGATCTACATTCTGGCGGGTGCAATGGCCGCACTGGGAGGACTGATCCTCACCGCTCGACTCAACTCCGCACAACCTCAGGCAGGCGCAGGCCTCGAGTTGGATGTCATCGCTGCCGTGGTGATCGGTGGAGCGAGCTTGTCCGGAGGCACCGGAACGGTGTTCGGAACGTTGATCGGTGCCTTGATCATGGGATTCCTGCGCAACGGACTGAACCTCCTCAATGTTTCAAGTTTTTGGCAACAAGTGGCGGTAGGCGTCGTCATCGCACTCGCTGTGATGACGGACACCCTTCGCCGAAGAAGGCAGTAGTCAGCAGTAGTCACGCGTGAGGGAGTCACGCGGATCAGAGAAATGAAATGGACGAACGGTCAACCAAGGAGAAGACAGTGATTAAAGGCAGATACAGGCTCGGATATCGAGCCATCATGTTGCTCATGGTGTTCGCACTCGTTGCAGCAGCCTGCAGCAGTGACGACGAGGCAGCGACGACAACAGCCGCAACAGCGACGACCGTGGCCGAAAGTGGTGATACCACAGACGGCGCGACGATTGGGTTTGCGATTTCGAGTTTCGATAATGACTTCTTTGTGTCATTGAAAGATGGTGTTGAGTCTGCGGCTGCTGCTGCGGGTGCAACGGTGACGATCACGGATGCTGGTGGCGATGCTGCTACCCAGGCGAGCCAGGTTGAGGACTTCATCAC
>JAMBLL010000264.1 GCA_023336765.1 Actinomycetes bacterium
CGCCTACAAGTCCAGCCGCTGCCAGCCCGTACATGAAGTCCCTGCCACCGGGCGAGATGGCCCAGTCGTGGATCGGGATCACGAACCGTGGATTCACGAGCCTCGTGCGATCCACACCGTCCACCAGACTCCCCCAGGGGGCTGTGAACGGCATCGCAAGGATCGGCATTGATTCTACGAAGCTGTGGCTGTCGCCTGGATGACTCAGCACACCCTCAACATGGAAGCCGGTGTTCTGCGGTCCCGGGCCTATCGGGATTCGCTCGTGGGGTGCAGCGAACTGCGGCGTTCCCTCGGTGACCGCTTCGATGCCCTCGCCAGCAAGGATGGTGGCGAGCGACTCCGTCGTCTCCACCACCGCATCGTTGGACCGCTCAAGGACACCTTGCACCAGATCAACGCTCACATGATCGGCGTGTTCGTGGGTGATCAGCACGCGATCAACGCCCTCAACCATAGAAAGGTCGAACCGTTCGTCCTGATGCGTGAAGATCCCAGGGTCGAGCAAGATTCGTCTGCCGTTCGCCTCGACGAGAAGGCAGGCGTGCATGAGTTTGGTGATCGTAACGTCCATACAACGACAGTAGCGCCTATCTGACCAGCTGAGTGCGGTGACCGGTCCAGTTCAGCCCGTCCGGCTCCCCACAGGTTGTTCCTCCTCGTCGAACGTGGAGTCACGGGTGACATCAACCGGCGATGCTGGCGCCTCGATCGTGGCTGACACTGTAGGTGTCGTGTCCATGGCTGCGAGTTCGAGCTCTTTGGGTCGCAGCTTCACACTGATCTTGTCGGGAATCGGCCTCAGGGCCCTTACGCCCTGCCGGACGAAGCGGCCTCCGACCATCGTCAACACCACGAACATTCCAATCACCAACACGACGACACCGGCACCTTTGGCGGACCGCTCGATCGCTGCGATCGCTTTGTCTGCAAGGTCGCTCATCCCGATCTCTCCGGTGCCAGTGTTTGCACCCTCGGGCCCCGTCGCCACCGTGCCGGTTGCCTCGCTGGTGACTCCATTGTCGTCGACCACATCCAGTGTGACCGTGTACTCGCCATCCTCACTGAATCGGTGCGAGGGATCGCGATCGGGACTCCGCGTTCCATCGCCGAATTCCCATGCCCAAGCAACGATTTCGGAATCGCCGGTGGACGAGGAATCGGTGAACTCGACAACGCTGCCAGTCGCTGCCCAATCGAAGGATGCCTCAGGCCCATCTGGCCCCTCAGCGGGGATCCACTCGTCGTAATATCCGCCTGGGTCGCTAACGATCGAGAATGCCGTGAAAAATACGATTCCCAGCAGAATTGTTCCCAAGACAATCAGGCCTGCAGCCCACCATCGCTCATGACGATTATTGGCTTTCATGCTTACACCTCCGCGTCTGTAGACCAAGGTGTGCTCACACCCTCCATCGTATCACTTGCTGGTATACGCCCAAGGTCGCACCGACGTCAACGGTCTTGATTTGATGCGGCCGATGCGGCCGATGTGGCACATTGGTGGGGATGACAAACGCTGAACC
>JAMBLL010000265.1 GCA_023336765.1 Actinomycetes bacterium
GCGAGCTGATACGGCGAGGCGCTAGCCGAGCCTCATACCGCGAGCCTGCGAGCCGATACGCGAGGCGCCCAGCGCCGAGCTAGTACGGCGATGTGATGCCAGGACTCAGCCGAGGCTGAGTCCTGGCATCACATCGCCTGTAAGTGGATCCGAGGGCATTCCCTGGTCCATCTTGTCGACGGCTACCGATGCGATCATGGCGCCGTTGTCCGTGCACAACGCCGGTTCAGGGATGAACAAACCAACACCGCGCCACTCGGCCTCTTGGGCGAGACGTTCGCGAAGCCTTCGGTTTGCAAGCACTCCCCCGCCACCACCGACCACATCGACACCGGTGGCTTTGACGGCATTGAACGTCTTGTCGACGATGACATCAACTATCGCTTCCTGAATCGAAGCTGAGACATCGGCACGAGGAGGCAACTCCCCCGCTGCTCCTGCCTTTTCCAGGTAGGTGACCACCGAGGTCTTGAGGCCGGAGAACGAGAAATCAAAGGGGCGATCCCGTAACGCCCTCGGGAACTGCACGGCCGTCGGATCGCCCCCTTCTGAGTCGCTGTCGATCGCGGGTCCACCCGGGTATCCGAGACCCATGAATCTGGCAAGTTTGTCGAACGCCTCGCCGGCAGCATCGTCGATGGTCCCGCCAAGCACGTCGTACTCCCCCCACGCCTTCACATGAACGATCTGGCTGTGGCCACCGCTTGCGAGAACAACAACTGCGGGTGGCTCATAGCCTGAAAATGCCAACCTTGGAGCGAAGAGGTGGCCTTCCATGTGGTCGATCCCGTAGAGCGGCTTGCCGAGGGCGTAAGCGAAGGACTTCGCAAACGAGTATCCAACCATCAACGCACCGACGAGGCCTGGGCCCTGTGTGACCGATACCGCATCGAGCTCATCGGGATGTACCCCCGCCTGCGTCAGCGCCTGATGCACAAGCGGTCGAATCGCTTCGACGTGTGCCCGAGCCGCGACCTCAGGAACCACTCCCCCGTACCGAGCATGGATGTCGACCTGGCTTGCAAGCACAGAACTTCGCACCTCCATCCCCTCGAGAACCGCCACGCCTGTCTCGTCACAACTCGTCTCGATCCCAAGGACGATCGGCCCATTCATCGCGAAACCTCCCGCAACGAAGAACGTATGGCGGCTACACGGTCCTGGTACTCGTCCGTGTCTATGTCAGTTGCCCACATCACAAGCGCGTCCTCGTCCTTGTAGTAGTTCTTCCTCCGACCAACCGGTTCGAACCCGAATCGTTCATAGAGTTTCTGTGCTGCATCGTTCGAGACGCGCACTTCGAGCGTGAGATGTCTCGTGTCAGCGTCAAGGGCAGCATCGACCATCTCAAGCATCAACCTCGCACCGAGTTGGTGGCCGCGGGACCCGGGTGCAACGGCGATGGTCGTGACATGGGCGTCCTCCTCCACGATGAGCAGACCACAGTAACCAAGGACGAGATCTGCTCCGTCCGTCGCAACCAGGTACCTGCGGTTCTCCATGGCAAGCTCATCGAAGAACACCTGAGGGGGCCACGGCTGACCGTATATCTCGGCCTCGAGTTCCGCAACAGCAGGGATGTCGGAGCGTGACATAGGTCGGACATCAACGGTCATCTCGGCCACGCATCCTCTTCGCGAAACGCTTTCCAGTTGATCTGAACATCAGGTTCACGCATGTAGAGCGGACGGACATCGGCAACATCGGTTGTCTCACCCCTGGCTGCCTTCATCGTGGCGATCTCGATAAGCGTCGCAGCACTGGGGTAACGGGGCCTTCCCTTTCGCACCCTGTGAAGCCCTGTCCACGTCGACTCAGGCATCGAAGCCCAGTCTCCAACAACGAGGCTGTCTGATCCCTCAGCCTCGAGGAGTGCTCGAAAGTCATGCGGCTTGATCACCTCAGGAGTTCCATCAGGGGCCACACCACCAGGAAGAGGCCTGAAAGGAGCAACGGCGAACTGGCCCCTCCTCATGTCCACAACCGGCCAGATACGTCTTCGGCCTGTCGCTGCACGCAGCGCGATGACCGTCAGCGATGACACCGTCACAACAGGTGCACCGACAGCAGCGGCAAAGGCTTCAGCAGTCGCGATACCTGCACGCAGTCCGGTGTAGGGACCGGGGCCGATATCAACAGCGACAATGTCGACGTCCGCTGGGTCCCATCCGGCCTGGCCGAAACAGAAGTTGATCGCTGGTATCAGGAACCCAACATGGCCTCTGCGATCAACGTTCACAGCCGAACCGAGAACGTCTCCATCTGATCCGATCGCAACTGACGAGGCTGGCGTGGCTGTTTCGATAGCAAGGATATTCACGCCAGCACTCCCAGGTCTCTCGTCTCCCACTGTCCCATCGGATGGAACGTGATGACCCGCTGATCCCCGTCACCCTCGAAGTGGATCTTGAGCCGGTCTCGAGGAAGACTATCGGCAATGGCGTCTCCCCATTCGATCAGAATCGCACCGTCGGCACCGTCATCAGGCAGTTCGAGGTCGAAGAACTCCCCCATGGTTCCCAACCGGTAGGCGTCAGCGTGGATAAGAGGGAGGAAACCGCTGCGATAGACACGCGAGATGATGAACGTCGGGCTCGTGATCCGCTCTGTGATACCAAGGCCTGCCGCGACACCCGATGCGAAGAGCGTCTTGCCTGCACCGAGCCTTCCAGACAGGATCACGATGTCGCCGGCGGTGAGTAGCGGTGCGAATCGGCCGCCCAGCGCCGCGGTCTGGTCTGGGCCCGATGTTGTGATCTCAAGTGTCATCGCGTGTCTCAGTCGAAGAGGGGGATCTGGGTTGTTTGCTGCGGTATCGATGCGGACCCGGGCTCAGGAGCGGGGTCAGGTACATCGTCACGTAAAATCCTACCGTCGATGATGTCGCGCACGAGCGCCAGGTCCTCCCGAATCTGGTTCGTGACCTTCTCCCCTCCGCGCAGCGCCGCAGCAGGGTGAAACGTTGGAACGAGATGCCGCCCCCACCACTCATATGCCGTGCCACGCAGCTTGGTGATTCCGGTCGTTGTCCCGAGAAGCAGTTTGGACGAGAAATTCCCCACGGTCACGACAACAGCGGGATCCACAAGTTCGATCTGACGCGCCAGATAAGGCTTACAGGCGTCGATCTCGTCTGGCTGGGGATCGCGATTGCGCGGCGGCCTGCACTTGACGACATTGGCGATGTACACATCGTCGCGGTCGAATCCGATCTCTCCGAGGAGGCGTACAAGGAGTTGGCCGGACCGGCCGACGAATGGGACGCCTTGCTCGTCCTCCTGTTGGCC
>JAMBLL010000266.1 GCA_023336765.1 Actinomycetes bacterium
GGTGTCCAATCCCAACCATGTTGTCTACGCCGACCTCCCCGGATTCGATCTGTCTGCTACCGGCGTACGGCAGGTGCACGAACTCGGGAATCACCTTGCCTCCGCCCCTGTGGACACGGTAGTGTCCTCGCCACTGGCGCGCGCACGACACACCGCAACCGCTATCGCTCGTCATCATGGAGGCATCAGCGTAACGGTCGACCCCAGGCTCACAGAGACGAGGATGTATCCGGAATGGACAGGTCTGAAGTGGCAAGATGTCGAACGGAAGTTCCCGGAGCAACTCCAGGGGTACATCGAAGATGCAACATCGCTCGACGATGTGTCAGAGTCGGTGGATGACGTACTCGGACGCGTAAGATCGTGCGTGGACGATGCCATTGCGCACGGTCACCAAACGATCGTGGTTGTCGGCCACCAGGACCCGAGCCAGATCCTGAGGTTGGGCCTCGTCGGCAGACCGCTATCAGAGTTGCGCGTCGACCCCCCGGAACACGCCTCCGCCACCACGATCACCTACGTCGGTAACGGTCGGTTCGTGGAGGATTCCGTGTGGAGTCCTCAAGACATCGACTTGTGAGACAATCACACAGGCAACAGGTACACTCCCGCTACGAATTCAAGGAGCATCGTGGATAACCGCACCATCATGAAGTCTGCATCGTTCATCTTGATCGTGTTCGTTGTCCTGGTCGCCATTGGAACACTGAAGACGTCGGGCCCCTCTGATGCGACCGTTGAGTCTGCCAAACAGCCAGCTGTCACAACCACTACGGAACCTCCACCTGAGGGCATCGCCGTTGTGCACATCGACAACGGTGTGTTCAGGCCGGCAAACCTGTCGCTGAATCTCGAAGAGGAGTGGATCGTCCGTTGGATCAACGACGACGATGTCGAATACCTCCTCCAGGACACAGAAGACGAGTTCGAAGTGACACTCGGACCCAACGACGAGTTCGAGTTCGACTACTCGACACTCGAGCCTGGCATTCACCGCTACAGGGCATTCATCGGATTCAACCGCATCCCTGGCAGCGTCGACACCAGACCCGAGCAGTAGATACCAACCGCTGCACACATCGTGGTCACGCGTCCTGTCACGATCGGGATTCTGGCGTTCACTGCAACCGTCGTCGGTGCAGGCACGTTTGCGGTTGATCCTCAGCCCTTCGACCAAGCAGCAGCGATCGTGGTGCTCGCAGGTGTCATTGTTGTCGGACTCACCGGTTTGGTGGGGTTGGTTCTCGCGCGAGCACCCTGGGGCAGGTGGACGCTCCTGGCGTCTGTGGTCCTTTCGCTCGTTCTCGCTGCGATCCCCGGAACGGCCGGATTCTGGATCACGCTCGCCATTGGAACCCCCGCGATCGTTGCGTTGCTCGGCCCATGGCTCACCTTGTGGGTCCGACACGAGCCATCGGCTGATGCTCCGGGACCTGTCGTTATCGCACTCATCGCTGTTGCCCCCGTGGCTCCCCTCTTCGTCGGACTGTCTGCCCTCGGTGGCCTCCGCCCGGCGCACATCGTCCTCATCGTGGTGGCATCGGTCTCGTCATGGGCTTACGGTCGTGGCATCCTTGGCGGGATCTGGTCGTTGCGCCTTGGTGTACCCGTCGCGGGTGCGGCCGCTACGGCAGCAACCATTGGGGCAGGGCAGGTGATGTTAGGCGTCGCTGTTGTCGCCGTTACCATCGCCTCGTGGCTGCCACAGGCCAGACATGCAACAGCGGTCATCACCCCACCGCTCCCTGAACCCACCAAACGACCCCCGAGAGATACAGACCATGCGCCTCACTGACATCATCTCCATCATCATCAACGCAGCCTTCGCAGCCCTGACATCATGGTTGATCTTCGGTTCGTCTGTTGTCGCTATCACCGCTGGTGTGGTCATCGGCGCTGGCTACGGGTTCGCTGCTGCCAGGGCGAACGTGCGTCCAGGAGTCGCTGTGACCGCGTTCGTTGGTGCGATGACCGGTGGACTCATCGGTTCAAGCATCGTTTCGACGATCTGTCTTCCGGCGTCGTGCGTGCCGCTCGAGACCACAGCAGGGATCGTCACTGCGACTGCAGCGTTCATCGGAGTTGGTATCGTGGCTGCCCTTGTCACCAGCTCGTTCGATGAGTACTACGAGCGGCTCGACGCAGGCCTCCCCCCAACCGAAGTCGGATGCGAAGTACCAGA
>JAMBLL010000267.1 GCA_023336765.1 Actinomycetes bacterium
CGGCTGATAGCTGTCGGCTGACGGCTGAAAGCTGAAGGCTCCGTTCCTCTTTCTCCTCACACCTTGTCGAGTGCGCTGGAGAGATCGGCGATGATGTCACCGGGATCCTCCACGCCCACTGATAGCCTGACGAGGGAGTCCGTGATGTCATGGCGCATCTTGTGCTCGGGGTCCACACCTGCATGGGTCATCGAAGAAGGATGCTGGATGAGCGATTCGGTACTCCCGAGGCTCACGGCCAGGTGCACCATCTGGAGTGCGTCGATGAACCGGAACGCCTCCTCCTCACCACCGCGGATCCAGATCGAGATCATGGCCCCCGGCCCCTCACACTGGTTCTGGTAGATCTCGTACTCGCTGTCATCGATGTCGATCAACCCGAGATACCCGACCCGTTCCACCTTGGGATGTGCGTCGAGGAACGCTGCGATCTTCTGTGCGTTCTCGCTCTGCCTATGCATCCTCAGACTCAAGGTCTCGAGGCTTCGCATCATGAGCCATCCGGTATGGGGAGATGCGATCGTGCCGAGAATCGTCCTCATCTCAGCGATCTGAGCCATGAGTTCCGTGGATCCGAGCGCTGCGCCCGCGATCAGGTCTGAATGCCCTCCGATGTACTTCGTCGCCGAGTAGATCACGATGTCGGCACCATGCTTGAGCGGGTGTTGCCAGAGGGGGCCAAGGAAGGTGTTGTCCACGGCAACGGGGATGAAGGTGTCCGCCGTGGTATGTCGGTCGGCGAAGCGGCGAGCTTCCTCGATCGAGAACAACGCGTTCGTCGGGTTCGATGGCGTCTCGAGGAAGACCATGGCGATCTCCATACCTTCTACGGCTGCATCGAGGTCTTCGATCGACATGCCTGGCTCCCAGGTCACGCATTCAACGCCGAACCGGCCCACGATGTGATTGATAAAGTGGTCCGTACCGCCATAGAGCGGAGAGGAATGCACCAGCACCGATCCCGGCCGAAGGAAGGTGAGCATTGTCGTGGTGATCGCTGCCATGCCTGACGCGAATACGAGGCCGGTCTCGGCACCGTCCCACAAGGTTAGTCGTCGTTCAAGGATCTCGAGGTCGGGGTTGTTCAAACGCGAGTAGATCAGTCCCGGCGTCTCCCCCTCGGCGGGTTCGCCAAGCCCGTATGCGATCTCGAAGTATCGCTTTCCCTCCGCGGCAGAAGCAAAGGTGAAGGTCGAGGTCTGGAAGATCGGACTCTTGAGTGATCCCTCGGACCACTCAGGTTGGTATCCGTATCCCATCATGAGGCTCTCGGGAGACAGCTCTCTGTCACCGATGTGTCGGTTGTATTCGTTCATCCCGGCCTCGCTTCGTGTTTCGTGGGTTTTGTGCGCGTCGCGCAGCGATGCTTGGTAGTATTATTGGCAGATGGCCGGACAACCGTCATCAGAACCGAAGGGAATTCGGAATATGGTGTCACTACCTCGTCTCGACCGAATCGATCGTCATCTCGTCCGTCTTCTCCAGGAGGATGGCCGGTTGTCGAACAAGGCCCTGGCAGCAGCCGCAGGCATTGCACCGTCGACCTGTTCGGAACGGGTTCAACGCCTCCTAGATCGGGGTGTGTTCCTCGGCTTCCATGCCGAGGTGGAGCCAGAAGTCATGGGAATCGGTCTCGAAGCACTCGTAGCGGTACGGCTTCGCCGACATGCCGAGGACGACGTCGAACGGTTCTGGCTCCATGTTGAACAGATGCCAGAGGTGATCAGCGTCTATCACCTCTCAGGTGCCAATGACTTCCTGTGCCATGTTGTTGTCGAGGATGCTCAGCACCTCCGCCAGGTCGCTGTTTCTGGTTTCACCACACTTCAGGAGGTGGCCCACATCGAGACTTCGATCATCTTCGAGCACAGGGCCAAGCCCGGATACCCCGACCTCGTGGAGCAGGGCTAGTCTTGGGGCCAACGCCTGGTGCTGTTGGCCATTGATCGACGGCACCACCACAAGAGCTGCTACCGAGGATGGTCCAATGAATAACGTCGCTGGCTTCACATGTGTGATCTGTGGTCGCACGTACCCCCCTGATTTTGGTGGATACGTCTGTCAAGACCACGGAAGCGAGGGGATTCTCGACGTCGCGTACGACTACGACGCCGTGGCAACAGACATGACCAAGGAGTCTCTGGCAGCCGACCCGGATACCACGATGTGGCGATACAGGGCTCTGATGCCGCTGTCGCCAGACTCCGAGGTACCGCCCCTGACCGTCGGAGGCACTCCGATGTACGACGCACCGACCCTCGCTGGGGACCTTGGAATCGCGCGGGTATGGGTGAAGGACGAAGGCAGGGAACCAACGGCATCGCTCAAGGACAGAGCGTCTGCGATGGCTGTTGTCAATGCTCAGGAGCGGGGCGCCGAGATCATCACAACGGCAAGCACAGGGAACGCTGCTGCAGCACTCGCGGGTTTGTCGGCAAGCGTTGGGTTCGAGAACGTTATCTTCGTTCCCGCCTCTGCGCCACAAGCGAAGATCGCTCAATTGCTCGCATATGGATCCAGGGTCGTCCTCGTGAACGGGACCTACGGCGATGCCTTCGATCTGTGTATGGCTGCAGCCGATGAGTACGGCTGGTACAACCGCAACACCGGTTACAACCCTTTCATGACCGAAGGAAAGAAGACAGCGGGACTCGAGATCTTCGAAGCACTCGGCTGGGAGGTTCCTGATGCCATCTTCGTGAGCGTAGGTGACGGGTCCATCATCGGTGGCGTACACAAGTCCGTCAAGGATCTTCTTGCTCTCGGCTGGATCGACCACGCTCCGCGCATCTATGGCATCCAGGCCGAAGGAAGTGACTATCTCGTTCAGGCATTCGAGTCTGGCGAAGAGGTCATCACCAAACCGCCGATCTCGGCCGACACGGTTGCGGACTCGATAAGCGCGGACCTGCCGCGGGACCGGGTCAAGGCGATGGCCGCTGTGGTCGACACCGAAGGTGCGTATCTTCGCGTCTCCGACGACGCCATTCTTGCCGCGATCCCGGTTCTTGCACGGGGGTCTGGTGTGTTCGCCGAACCCGCAGGAGCCGCCGCATACGCCGGCCTTGTTGAAGCCGTCGAACTCGGCCTCGTGGGCCCGGATGAAACCGCCGTTGTCCTTGCTACGGGCAGTGGACTCAAAGACGTTGCATCTGCCATGACCGCAGTGACCGCGGCTGGAACGGAACCGATGCGGGTGGATCCGAACCTCGAAGCTCTCAAGACAGAACTCGCACGCTGAAAGGAAACAAGCGATGATCGATCTGACCGTAAACGAAACCGTTCTGGAGGCTGCTGTCGCCAAGGCTCGGGAGCAGCAATTCCGCATCCCGACCTTCAAGCAGATGCGGAACCCTGGG
The DNA here is from genome assembly GCA_023336765.1 of Actinomycetes bacterium. Taxonomy (GTDB): domain Bacteria; phylum Actinomycetota; class Acidimicrobiia; order Spongiisociales; family UBA5794; genus JAMBLL01. The sequence continues at coordinate 3,360 of JAMBLL010000267.1, forward strand.
CTCATCCCCGATGATGTGACACAACGCCTCGGGAGTGTTGGCCTGTGGGATCTCGACCCGCTCAACCTGTTCCGGATCACCTGGCACAACCAGCCTGTTGAGACCGGCGGCGGTTTCGGCGGCGTGAACTACTTCGAGATCCCGCCCGAGATCAGCGGCGTTGCAGCTCGCATCGTCGTCCTCGAGGGAAAATGGTTCCCCACAGGCGCGCACAAGGTCGGTGCGGCATTCGGCTGTCTCGCTCCACGGTTGGTCAGCGGCCAATTCGATCCATCGACACAGAAGGCTGTATGGCCATCAACAGGCAACTACTGTCGCGGTGGTGCGTACGACTCGAACCTCCTCGGGTGTGAGTCGATCGCCATCCTTCCTGAGGGAATGAGCGCAGAACGTTTCCATTGGCTCGAATCCGTTGCAGGCGAGATCATCAGGACACCGGGTACCGAGTCGAATGTCAAGGAGATCTTCGACAAGTGCAACGAACTGCGGGTATCCGGTGAGGATCTCGTGATCTTCAACCAGTTCGACGAGTTCGGTAACTACCTGTGGCACTACTCGGTCACGGGACCCGCCATGGAAGAAGTCCTCAATGAGGTGATGGGTCCGAATGACCGCTTCGCTGGTGTGACATTGACAACGGGGTCAGCTGGCACGATCGCGTCCGGTGACTATCTCAAGCAGAGGTTCCCGGGCTCCAAGATCGGTGCAGGAGAAGCCGTGCAGTGTCCGACGATGATCTACAACGGTTTCGGCGAGCACCGCATCGAAGGTATCGGCGACAAGCACATCCCATGGATCCACAACGTCCGCAACACCGACATCGCCATGGGTATCGATGATGAGGCTTCGGTCAGCCTGATCAGACTGTTCAATGAACCTGCAGGCAAGGAGTACCTCGCTGCTCAGGGTGTCTCAGATGACATCATGGAGAAGCTGCCCCTGCTCGGGATCTCGGGTGTTGGGAACATGCTGATGGCCATCAAGTTCGCCAAGTACTACGAACTCACGGGCAACGACGTTGTCGTGACGGTCGCAACGGATTCGATGGAGATGTACCAGAGCCGACTCGTCGAGATGAACGCTGAGCGTGGCCCGCTCACC
>JAMBLL010000268.1 GCA_023336765.1 Actinomycetes bacterium
GACGGACGAGCGAGACGGATGGGAACGGGAGGCGGAAGGGTCGTGATCAACCGAACGCGGATATCCCGGTAATGGCCTGGCCGAGGATGAGCGTGTGGATCTCGTTGGTGCCCTCGTAGGTATACACAGACTCGAGGTTGTTCATGTGTCGTATCACGGGATAGTCGAGGGTGATTCCGTTCGCACCGAGAATGCTGCGCGCCTCGCGAGCGGTCTTGAGCGCCATTGCCACGTTCGTCAGCTTCCCAAAGCTCACCTGTTCGGGTGCCAGGTTCCCTGCGTCACGCATCGAGCCAAGGTGAACAGCCAGGAGCATGCCCATGTTCACATCGACCAACATTGTGACGAGTTTCCTCTGAGTCAGCTGAAAAGCCGCGATCGGCTTGTCGAACTGGATCCGTTCGGTCGCGTAGGCGAGTGCACTTTCATAGCACGCGCGCGCTGCCCCAACGGCACCAAAGAGGATGCCGAAGCGGGCTTCGTTCAGGCATGAGAGCGGTCCCTTGAGTCCCGTTACATCAGGGAGTACCGTATCAAGCGGGAGTCGAACATCCGTCAGGATCAGTTCGCTTGTGATCGATACACGTAGGGACATCTTGCCCTTGATATCAGTGGCGGAGAACCCAGGTGTGTTCGTCGGGACGATGAATCCCCTCACTCCCGAGTCGGTCATAGCCCAGATGATGGCAACGTCGGCGATCGAACCGTTCGTGATCCACATCTTGGTGCCGTTGAGAACCCATTCATCGTTCTCGAGTCGTGCTGTTGTGCGCATCGCACCGGGGTCCGAACCAGAATCAGGTTCGGTGAGTCCGAAACAGCCGATCGTGCGGCCAGTGGCCATCGACGGGAGCCATGTCTCCTTCTGTGCCTGGGAGCCGAATGCCCATATGGGGTACATGGCGAGGGATCCTTGCACCGAGACGATGCTACGGATGCCGGAGTCCCCCGCTTCCAACTCGGTACATGCAAGGCCGTAGGCCATCGCACTCGTTCCTGCACAGCCGTAACCATCGAGGTGCATACCGAAGAGGCCAAGGTCACCCATCTCATCGATCAAAGCTCGAGGGAAACCACCCTCCTCGAACCATTCTCCGGCATACGGCGTGATCTTCTCCCGCACGAACTGGCGGACGGTGTCCCTGACGAGGAGTTCCTCAGCTGAGACCAGGTGGTCGATCTCGAGAAAGTCGTACGGGTTGATGGCTCCTGGAGCGAGTAGATCTGACACTGTTCCTGCTTGTCGTTGTCTGGATGTTCTGGGACATGCTAGGTCAACCAGTACTGTGTATCAGAACAATGACATGGGTTGGGGTTCCGTTCTGCATTCCTCGATGCCGTCCCATGCCAGATTCTCCATGTATACCCATGATCGCCGATGGATGGTCGACGGACCCAGCAACTCCAGTGCGGCGCGCTGCCGGTGACACGGGTAACCCTTGTTCGATTCGAACGCGAACCACGGGTATGTTCTTGCGGCTTCACGCATTATGGCGTCCCGCGTCACCTTCGCGACGATCGACGCCGCCGCGATCGAAAGCGATCGCGCATCTCCCTTGACGATCGTGGTGGTGTCGATCTTTTCGACGAAGTCCCAGTTGCCATCGATGAGCGCGTGGTCTGGCATCACCCCGAGCGCGTTGAGCGTCCGTGCGGTGGCGAGACGCTGGGCATCAGACATCCCGAGTTCGTCGCATTCTGCTGCAGAGGCGTGGCCGACCGACCAGTGCAATGCCCAATCCTTGATGCGGATGGCCATTACTTCGCGCTCGGCAGAGGTCAGTTGCTTCGAATCCCTGATCTTGTAGATCCGCCGATCAACGGGGATGACCACAGCGCCGACGGTCAGCGGACCCGCCCACGCTCCCTTGCCGACCTCATCGATCCCCACAACTGCGGAATCGCCACGCTTCCAGCGTTCCTGTTCGAACGATGTGCCTGGTGCGTGCGCCCTAAGCGATGGTCTCAGCCTGGATGATGCACGTGCCATAGGAGGGAGCTCACAGTTGACGGTTCACAGTTAACAGTCGGCATCCTACCTCTTGCCGGGTTGCAGATTCCAGACCTCTCGCAGCCTCACTTTCAGAATCCACACACCAGACTCCCGAAGTACGAGGGATCGTGCAGCTTCTGGTGGAAAGCGGAAAACGGAAAACGGAAAGCGCTGCGTCAGTTGCTCATCGGGCTGTCGGTGTACGTCTCGAACAAAGGTATCCGGCCAGGAGCTCTGCGAAGAGTCTCACGCCATAGGTCCGTGGTGTCACCGAATATCGCATCAACATCCGCCAGTGTCACCCACCAGGCCTGCTCCTCTATCTCAGCCTCCAGTTGTCCTGGATCCCATCCAGCGTATCCAGCGAAGATGCGCATGGCCGATACGCCAGACGGTGGTGACATCGGGTCAACGAGGCCGATAGTCCCGAGGGCTGCAGGCCGCAGGAAAGAACCTGCGGGTGCGCTCGCAAGCCCAAGAGCGGTCTCGGTTCCAACCGGACCACCAACGAACACGTTCGGTGGGTCGACAACATGTGGGGCCGCTTCAGGCAGCAGTTCGTCAAGCGCTAGGCCACTGTCCTGGTTCAATATGATTCCGATGGCACCGGTCTCGTCGTGTTCGAGTATGAGTATCACGCTTCGCGCAAAGGGCGGAGTTGAGATCAGCGGTGTGGCTGTGAGGAATTGACCCGGGTACGTCTGGTCAGTCATGGTTGATCACAAGTCCATCGTGGGCAATGGTGAAGCCTAGTTCATGGGCCAGGGTGGTGATGTCAGCATCGAGGACTCCGAGGCTGTTCGAGTGGTTGATGTGTGTGAGGATCATGGTGTGATCCGGAGTGAGGTGTTGGAACCTCGCGATCGTGTCAGGGACGAGAGGGTGCTTGATCGCAGCGATGTCACGGCCAGGCAGTTCGTCCATCGAGGAGAAGGTTGCATCGATGAGGCACACGTCGTGGCGAGTGAACACCTCCTCAGCTTCCGGCCACTCATCCCAGCCGTCGATGTCAGGGAGGTAGAAGACCCATGGATCGTCATCGATAGCGATCGAGTATCCGACCGTGGCAGTGAAGTCCGCCCTATGCGGAACATGAACAGCCGAGACAGTGATCCTGTCGACGGTTGCCGTTGCATCATCGATCGAGATCGGTAGCAGATGTTCGCCGCTGAACAACGTTGCCCATGGTTCGTTCCCTTCGAGGAAATCCAGCACCGAGGAAGGGGCGAACAGTGGTAGCCCGTCAGTCGATGCGGCCTCCGTGCCGAAGTGAACCAGGCCTGCGTAATGGCCCATGTGTCCGTGAGTGATGAAGACTCCATCGAGGGGCGGTGCGCACCCACAGTGTGCGACAAGGCGTTTGTATTGCGATCGAATGTCGGGCGAGGCGTCGAACAAGAGCACCGTTCCCTCGCCAGACATCACCGCGACCGATGAGGCTGAGCGCTCGAGACCAGCGTGTGAAACGGTGCCGACCTGCGGAGATCCGCCGTCCTGACCTGATCCGAGGATGATGAGCGAGTACGTCATGACGCTATTGTCGCGCATATAGGCAACGGAGGTACGCCATGGAGTTGATCAGCACATCGTTCGTTGACGGAGATACGATGCCAGACGTCTGTGCCCTTGCGGTTCCGGCAGATCCGGGGCCTGTCGAATTCGCCGGAAACAAGAACCCGCATCTTTCGTGGTCAGGTGCACCGGACGCAACCCGGTCCTACGTCGTGACATGCATCGACCGTGACTGTCCGAGTGCTCCTGACGATGTCAACCAGTCCGATCGGGAGGTTCCCTCCTCGTTGCCGAGAGTGGACTTCGCTCACTGGCTTCTCGCCAACGTACCGGTGGACGTGACGAGTATCGAGGAGGGGTCGCACTCAGATGGTGTGATTCCTCGAGGCAAGGCTGCCGATGCCTCCCCGATCGGCGTTCACGGCCTGAACGATTACACGTCGTGGTTCGCAGGCGATCCGGACCTCGACGGAGACTGGAACGGCTATGACGGGTCTGCACCTCCGTGGAATGACTCCATTCCCCACCATTACGAGTTCGCCGTCCACGCCCTCGATGTAGACGCGCTAGCCCTCGACCCCGGGTTCACGAGAGCTGACCTGGATGCGTCAATGGAAGGCCATGTCCTCGACTCTGCGTCGATAACTGGTCTTTACGCGTTGAATCCAAGACTCCGCTGACAAGATGGATATATCGGCAATGATCGGCATCCCGAAGGCGGTTCTTCACGAGCACCTCGACGGTGGCCTGCGTATCGATACCATTCTTGACATCGCGGATGATGAGGGATACACCGGCCTTCCCACAACAGACGCATCCGATCTCGCTTCCTGGTTCTTCCAGGGTGAGTCCGGTTCTCTGGAGCAGTATCTCGAGGCATTCACCCACACGACCGCGGTGATGCAGACGCCAGAGTCGATCTCGCGTATCGCATATGAATCAGGTGAGGACCTTGCACGTGACGGCGTGTTGTACGCTGAGATCCGCTACGACCCCGGGCTGTCGACAAGGCAAGGTCTGCGGCGTGAGGATGTCATCGAGGCGATGCTCGACGGATTCTCCCGTGTGTCTCGCGACACGGGCATCGTCATCTACGCGATAGCCACAGCATTGCGGCACCAGGCCGATTCTCTGGACGTCGTGAAGGCCGCGATCCCGTTCCTTGGCCACGGTATGGTGGCCTTCGACCTGGCTGGCCCGGAGAAGGGGTTCCCTCCGGATCTGCATATCGATGCATGCAGACTCGCCCATGAGAGCGGGCTTGGTGTCACGTTGCATGCTGGCGAAGGCGATGGCGTTCACTCGATCTGGCGAGCGATTGCGCTGTGCGGCGCACAGCGAATCGGTCACGGTGTCCACATCGTCGACGACACGGACTTCGACGGTTCAACGATCACCAGCCTCGGTTCGTTCGCACGAACTGTTCGTGATCACAGAGTGCCGCTCGAAGTCGCGATCACATCGAATATTCATACAGGCTCCTTCTCGTCCGCAGCCGAGCATCCCTTCGGTGCCCTCTTGTCTCAGGGTTTCAACCTGAATATCAACACCGACAATCGACTCATGTCGCAGGTGTCCATGTCCGATGAGTACGCCCTTGCGGCGTCGACCTTTGGGCTTGACGACAAGGCATTGGCTGCGATCACGATCAATGCCCTCGAAGCAGGCTTCGGTGACTGGCCAACGAGAAGGGAACTCATCGAGCGGGTACAGGTCGATGACGGATGACGAAAAACGGATGAGCGAGAATCGTAAGTCGTAAATCGCAAATCGAAAAGACGGGGGAAGACAACCGATCACCGACTACGGATTACGGATGGCCGAACTCAGCGAGCGAGCTTTGTTCGGTCATCGGTTATCGGCTTCCTATCCCAGCTTTCTGTCGATCCAGTCTGCTACGTCGCCAAGGACCTGGCTGGATTCAGGCTCGTTGTGAGTCTCGTGGCGCAATCCGGGGTAGACCTTTCGTTCGACCCCACCCGATGCCGCAAGCCCCGCACTTGCTGAAGGCTGAACGAGTTCGTCGTCGGCACCGTGGATCACCAGTGTCTGGATCGTGATCTCGCCGTGACGATCCGCAAGTTTCGCCTGCTCGGAGAACACAGCCTTCCCAAAACGTGTTGTCGCCTTGGTTTCGACGAGTTCGTCAGCGAAGTACGCCTCCCCAACCGAGGCATCGCGCGATAGCTGTTCGCCAGTGATGCTCGATGGGACGCTCATCTTCGGAGCGATCCTCCCGAGGATCGAGGCTGCGACCTTGAGCACATTGTCGATGCCGCGTGTCGCGGTCATCGCCGGGGCTGAGAGCACCGCAAGATTGGGATGAGGCTCCACATCATTGATCAGATAACCAGCACATTCGAGACCGCCGAGGGAGTGGCCGTAGAGGACCCACGGCCGACCGCTCCTGGCAACCGTGCGCGCCGCCATCTCTGAGATGTCGTTGTAGAAGAGAGCGAAGTCCTCTACGTCGATCCGGTCTCCGCCGCTTCGGCCGTGGCCGCGCCAATCGTAGCTGAATACGTTGGCACCGTGCGCATTGAAGTACTCCGCCGGTCCTGTCCATCGGCCGCTGTGTTCGCCGAGTCCGTGGACGATCAACATGTCGTACCGTGGACTGTCGATTATCCACGACCTGGTGAATATCTCTGTTCCGTCACTTGCTGTGTATGTTCCGATGGCTTCGGTCATGCTGTTTCCTCCATGGCAAAGAGCGCTGCTCCGACGATACCTGCGTTGTTTCTCAGACGCGCCGGCTCAAGGGTGCATCGAGTGGTCAGAAGTGGGGCGAACTCGTCGAATCGCTTTGAAATGCCGCCACCCATGATGATGCGGTCTGGGGAGAAGAGGAGTTCGACATAGGCGAGGAACTCGTTGACTCTCTCTGCCCACCACTCGATCTGCATGCTTTCACGTTTGACGAGCCGTGCCGCTGCATACGTCTCAGCCTTGTCGCCGTGGAATTCCAGGTGTCCGAGTTCGGTGTTCGGGACGAGCTTGCCATCGTGGAGCAACGCCGAGCCGATGCCTGTTCCGAAGGTCAGCAGTATGACAACACCCGATGGGTCCCCATCGAAGCGAGCTTCTGCAAGGCCCGCCGCATCAGCGTCGTTGATGATGGCAACCGGCAGGCCGAGTGCACGTGTGAAGTGTTCGCGGGCGTCGAACCCGACCCAGCCGTCGTCAATATTGGCAGCCGTGGCTACCACACCATCGAGTACAACTCCGGGGACTGTGATCCCAACCGGGCCATTCCAATCGTGATCTGCTACGAGCTTGGCAACTGCTTCAGCGACATTGCTCGGCGTGGAAGGATCTGGAGTCTTGAGGCGGACACGACGTTCGGTGAGGCGACCCGCGACGACATCGACAGGAGCACCTTTGATGCCGGATCCTCCGATGTCGATCCCCATTGCTTCGGCGATACCCACGTCAGCTACCTCTCGATGAACGGGAGTGAGGAGAATTCGCCCTGTACGGCCTTGCGACGTATCTCAACGGTGATGGATTCATCAGGAGAAGGGGGTGGGGATACGTACGCCATGGCAATCCCGTGCCCGAGGGTGGGTGAGAAGTTACCGGACGTTACGGTTCCGGACCCGGAATCGGTGGTCACCTGATAGCCCTCGCGTGCGATGGCTCGACCCTCTGTGGAGAACGCAACGAGTTTGCGTTCGAGGTTGTCCTTTTGGGCAAGGAGCGATTCTTTGCCGACGAAGTCATGGCCCCACGAGACCACCCAACCAAGACCAGCCTCAAGTGGCGTTGTCTCAGCGTTCAGGTCGTGGCCCCACAACGAGTATCCCATTTCCAGTCGCAGCGTGTCCCTGGCGCCAAGTGCGCACTCCTTTGCGCCATTGGCAACGAGAGCGTTCCATAGAGACTCTGCCTCGTCTGCTTCGATGAAGATCTCTGCTCCCTTTTCTCCGGTGTACCCCGTCCCTGCTGCGGTCACATCGATTCCACCGAAGGTGCCAGACGCAACCCGAAAACGCCCGGGCATGAATCCGATCGTTCGTTCGATGACGTCAGGTGCATCGGGTCCCTGTACGGCCAGAAGCACCGAACCGGAGCGGATCTGTCCGATCTCAACTGTCCCGGGAGCGGCCGACCTGAACCGATCGACGATGCCGTCGAAATTCGTACCGTTCGGCATCACCCAGTATTGCTCTTCTCCAAGCCTCCAGACGATGATGTCGTCCTCGATGCCTCCCGCGTCGTTGAGAGCCATGGTGTACTGGGCGCGACCCGGTTCGACCTTCGTGATGTCATTGCATAGCTGAGATATCAGCAGATCTGTCGAACCTTCGCCCTCCACCGCGAATCGGCCAAGATGCGAAACATCGAAGACCCCTACGGCGGTGCGGACCGCCTCGTGCTCGGCAAGGACGCTGTCGTATTGGACGGGCATGGTCCAACCACCGAAATCGGTGAACCTTGCGCCTGCGCGCTCATGGACGTTGTGCAGTGGTGACGTGGGCAATCTGACCTCCGATGCGTAGCAAGGAGAGAATAGCGGTCAGCCGTCAGTCGTTATCTATCAGTGATCAAGATGGCTCTTCAGTCACTTCGGATTTCAGCGGGTCGACTGAACCAGGGTGACAGCAGGCAGTAGTACGAGGTAGGTATCGCGCAGTACGAACAGACCTCTGGCCATCACAATTTGCATGCGTTCTCGTCAACTCGGAAGTTTCACTCGCGGTTTCGACCGGGCGTAGCACGCGCTGAATTGTCGACAGGTGTACATGGGGACACGGCTACACCAACCGATACAAGATCTCCGAGTCGTACTACATCATTCGTACTACGTACTACGTTCCGAGGCAGGAATCGACTCGCAACCGATCTCGTCGTCACACCCCGCTCATTTCCGAAGAACCGGTTTACGCCGCTATCCGTTGACTGCGATTCCCAGGTCGACGACTTCTGGTGGCCCCGGTATCCGCGTCGGTGTCGCTGTTCGGATCGAGGCATCTGGTTCTTCAAGACCGTACTTGACGAGGAGGTGAAGATAGTCGCGTTGGTAGAAGATCTTGCATCGGATCTGGGGGTGTGCCTGTCTCAACATGCGCACCTTCCGGTTCTTCTTCGTAACGAGTTTCTGGTTCATCGTTGTGATCTCGATGTATACGTCGTCATCGGGTAGGTAGAAGTCCGGCCGGAAGAAGGAAACAGGTTCACCATCGTCGCCCCAGTCGATGGCGAACGCTGTCGGTTCGTACTCCCAGTCAATGGCGTAGAAATCAAGGAGTCGTGCGAACTCTCTCTCGGAGTTATGTGCGAACTCCGTGTGGTCTGCCCGATCAGGGCCGAAGAGATCGTCGACAGTCAGTGGCCCGACACCTCGGCGATGCGCGGATCGGCCGACGTGAGTCCATATTGGTCTGGGAAGAGTTTGTAAATCTCACCCTGGACCTCGTCATGTACTGGCCGCACAGCGATTCCGAACACTCCCTGCCCCTTTGCGAGGAGGTCGATGACCTCTTCGGGGCTGGTTGCCGCGTAGATCGTTGTGCCATCGCTCAGGAGGGTGATGTCGCGCTCGCGCCAATCCTCCCCGACCTCGAGGTCGAGTTGTTCGAATGCAGACCGGATCTTGTGAAGGCTTGTACCCGCGTCCTTGAGACGTTTGACCACCCGCAGCGTGACGATGTCCTGGAACGTGTACAAACGTTGGGTTCCTGAGCCTGTGGCTTCCTGAAGCGACGGCCCAAGAAGGCCCGTGCGGTCCCAGTAGTCGAGTTGTCGATATGTGATGCCAACGACCTTGCACACCTGTGGTGAGCGGAAGCCGAGAGCTGTGTCGTATTTTCCGGTACCCATGATCGTCTGCGTCTCCTATACCCAGAGGTTACACGTCCGTAATTCCGCCCGTTGAACTACGCACGTGAAAGTTACGGTCATCGTGTGCGCAAGTCAATGACCTTTGCGATCAAACTACAACTCGCTAGATCTCGACCCTCTGGATTTCAGCGGGGTTGCTGCACCACAGGTCTCGCGCCTGCTCACGGCGTCCCCCTTTCAAGGGGGACAACTGAGGAGCGTTAGCGACGAAGTAGGGGGATAACGCGAAGCCAACAGAACTCTTGGGAAGCATTGCGGTTACTGGGGAAAGTGGTCGGTGGCTGCGCGTTATCCCCCTCGCTCGAAGACTCGCGTGTCCCCCTTGAAAGGGGGAC
>JAMBLL010000269.1 GCA_023336765.1 Actinomycetes bacterium
CGGAATACGGAATACGGAATACGGAATACGGAATACGGAATACGGAATACGCTTACGAAAGGCACCAAGGAACGCGCTCATCCGTCTACCCTCGGAGGACTATGTCTCATTCTTCCACACAGATCAGTTCCGTCCACGCTCGAGAGGTTCTCGACTCCAGGGGAAACCCGACCGTTGAGGCCGAGGTGACGCTCGATGGAGGCGGCTTCGGAAGAGCGATCGTTCCCTCGGGCGCATCAACAGGCGCCCTTGAAGCCGTCGAACTCAGGGATGGTGGATCGCGATATCTCGGGAAGGGTGTCCTCACAGCCGTCGCCAATGTCAACGAGACGATCGGCCCCGTCCTCATCGGTGCCGATGCAACGCGTCAGGAGTCCATTGATCAGGCAATGCTCGACCTTGATGGCACCCCCAACAAGGGGAACCTCGGTGCGAACGCCATCCTTGCCGTGTCCCTTGCCAGCGCTCGAGCCGCCGCGTCTGGTGTTGGATTGCCCCTGTATCGGTACCTCGGAGGCACAAGTGCCCGTGTCCTCCCAACCCCATGCCTCAACGTTGTCAACGGTGGCGCCCACGCAGCAAACTCCATCGATACCCAGGAGTTCATGATCGTTCCTGGCGGCCTTGGGTCGTATCGGGAATCATTGCGTGCAGGCGTGGAGGTCTACCACTCCCTCAAGAGCGTCCTGTCCTCGATGGGCCTCGGCACGAACGTGGGGGACGAAGGAGGCTTCGCACCCGACCTGCCTGGGGACAGACAGGTACTTGATGTGCTGTCCGAAGCGATCGAAGCGGCAGGCTACGTTGTTGGAGAGGACATATCGTTCGCCATCGACGTTGCAGCCTCTGAGCTCTACAACGATGGTCGGTACGAACTGTCCGGTGTATCGCTCACATCCGCAGAGATGGTCGAACACCTCGCAGGCCTGGTCAAGGACTACCCGATCGTGTCCGTTGAGGACGGTCTGGATGAGGCTGATTGGGAGGGATGGCAGGCCATGTCCGCCCGGATGGGCTCAGACGTCCAGATCGTCGGCGACGATCTGCTTGTCACGAACGTCGACCTGCTCGAAAAGGCGATTGAACTTGATGCTGTGAACGCCATCCTGATCAAGGTGAACCAGATCGGGTCCCTGTCCGAGACTTTGCACACGATGGGTCTTGCAGAACGTAACGCATACGGAACCATGGTCAGCCACCGATCAGGCGAGACAGAAGACTCGTTCATTGCACACCTCGCGGTTGCGACCAACGCTGGGCAGATCAAAACAGGCGCACCGGCGAGAGGTGAGCGGGCAGCGAAGTACAACCAGTTGTTGCGCATCGAGGAGAACCTCGGAGGCCAGGCGCGGTTCGCTGGTTGGGAGATGTTCGCTTCAAGCTCATGACAGACACGCTCTCACCTCCCCAGCCTCAACAGGCCAGACGCAGGACGAAACGGAGACGGTCGCGCCTTGGTACCGCCGCGTTCATCGTGTTGCTCGTTGCTCTTGGTCTTGTTGCGACCGGAGTATTACCGGTACGGGACTTCCTCGAACGTGAGAACGCCGTCAATGGGGCCAACGAACAACTCGCAGAGGTGACCGCAGCGAATGCGCTTCTCGCTGAAGACGTGGACGCGCTCTACTCGGAGCAGGAAGTTGAACGGATCGCCAGAGAGCAGTACGGGTTCGTTCGGCCAGGAGAAGTCGGATACGTCGCCGTTCTGCCGGACCAACCTGATGCAGATGTTGCCCCTGTCGAATCCGAACCCGTCGAGCGCGACGAGAGGACGATTCCACAGATGATCTGGGATTTCATCACGGGGAATGACCTCACAGGCGATGGATGACCGCGAGGTCGTAGCGATCCAGATCGGGCGCCCGCCGCGGTCTCTGGTCCCGGTGAGAGTTCGGTGTGGTCTTGGCCTTCCTGTGGTGATCGATGTTCCGCCCATCCTCGATGACGGGACACCCTTCCCAACGATGCACTGGCTCACGTGCCCGCTTGCAACGATCCGGGTGTCACGGATCGAATCGATCGGCGGTGTGCGCATAGCCGATGAACTGATTCGAACCGATGCCGACGTGCGTGTTGCGTTCGGCACGGCGATGCACAGATACGCACAAGCAAGAGATTCGCTCATTCCGCAGGGGTGGGATGGGCCAGTGCCCACCGGAGGGATCGCCGGTTCGTCTGGTGGGGTCAAGTGCTTGCACGCGCAGTATGCCGACACAGCTGCTGGCAACGACAACCCCATCGGCGGAGACATCGCTCAACGGATCGAGCCTCTTGACTGTGTGATCCCGTGCGTGATCGATATCGACGGCGTCGCCGTTGCCAACGAGGCGTGGGTCGAGCCAAGATGACCGTTGCCGCGATCGATATCGGATCGAACTCGGTCCGTCTCCTTGTTGTCGGGGACGATGGTTCCGAGATCGCCAGGGTTACGACCGTCACCGCGCTCGGTATGGGGCTGGAACAGACAGGGTCGTTCGATGCTGGTGCGTACGACGCCACGGTCGAAGCGATCACACGGTACGCAGCCACGATCGCAGAGTTCGATGTGGTTGAGGTGAAGGCGGTTGCGACCTCGGCATCTCGTGATGCTCGCAACGGCGCCGTTCTCATGGCAGACATCGGCCACCTGCTCGGCGTGGAGCCTGTGATCATCGACGGCACACGTGAAGCCAGCCTTGCATTTGTCGGTTCAACACGGACGCTTGACACCGCAGGGGTGAAGCTCGTGATCGATGTCGGGGGTGGGTCAACAGAGTTCGTGTACGGTGTCGACACTCCCTCGTACGATGTCAGTGTCGATATGGGGTCGGTGAGGTTGACGGATCGCTGTTTCGACCGGCGCCCCGCTACCGATGACCAGGTGCGTCGCGCACGCTCAGAGGCTGATACCGCGTTCGTATCCGTCGTGGTGGGCGGTGACCCCACTGTGGCGATCGGTGTTGCAGGTACCTTTGCCAGTTTGTCCGCAATGGCACTTCAACTTGATACCTATGACCCTGACATCGTGCATGGTTCGACGTTGGACTTGAGTGTGGTCTCCGCCCTGGTCGAATGGCTATCGAATCTTTCGGTCGCTGAGACCGCCCAGATCCCCTCACTTGACCCTGCACGAGCACGGGTCATCCTCGGAGGAGCGATCGTCGTGGAGCGCGCGCTCATTCACTGCGGCCTTGAATCCGTGATGGTCTCAGATCGAGGCCTGCTCGACGGTCTTGCCTTCGAGGGTCCTACTTCTTAGCTGCGGCCATCGCCTTTTCCACCAGTTGGTTCGGGAGTTCCTGGTATCGGGTCATCTCAGCGGTGAACCGTCCCCAGCCGTGTGTGATCGAACGCAGGTCGATCGCGTACCTCATGATCTCGCTCGTCGGGACATCAGCATGGATCGTCTGGGTGCCGTCGGAGTTGGTCGATGTGCCCTGGACGGCCCCTCTTCTCGACGCGATGTCACCCATGACATCTCCCTGGTATTCGGTTGGAACGGTGATCTCCACTCTCGACACAGGTTCGAGCACGATGGGGCCTGCCCCATCGAACGCCTCTCGGAACCCCGCGCGCGCTGCGAGTTTGAACGCCATCTCTGACGAATCCACTGAGTGGTACTTGCCGTCGTCGACGGTCACCTGGACATCGACGACCGGGTATCCCCACTTGCCGCCGTCTTCCATCGTTTCGATGACACCCTTTTCCACCGCAGGGATGTAGTTGCGGGGAATTGATCCACCCTTCACCTTGTCGATGAATTCGAATCCGTCGCCACGGTTGCGCGGACCGATGATCAGGTGGCACACACCGTATTGGCCGTGACCGCCGGACTGCTTCTTGTGCTTTCCCTCTGCATCCGCGGAACGGGTCACCGTCTCGCGATAGGCGACCTTGACCGGTTCCTGATCGACAGAGACCCCGAACTTGCGGTTGAGTTTCTCCAGAGTGATCTGGAGGTGGGTCTCACCCAACCCGGAGAGCAACGTCTGGTGGGTCTCATCGTTCTGTACCACCTTGAGCGATGCGTCCTCCTCAAGTATCCGCTGGAGGGATGTCGAGAGTTTGTCGTCGTCTGACTGTGTGCTCGCCACGATTGCAGTGGACAGCACAGCCTGGGGACGTTCGATCTTGCGTGCGGTTACCGGCTTGTTCTTGGGTGCAAGCGTGTCGCCGGTCTTTGTATCGATGAGTTTCGCAGCTGCGATGATGTCACCAGCGGGCGCACCTGCCACGAGTGTTGTCTCATTCCCGAACATCGTAGCGATCTTCGCAAGCCGCTCATCCTGGCCTGACCTCCCGTTGGTGAGGTGTGTTTCGGGGGTCAGTGTCCCGGACAGGACCTTCATCAGTGAGATCTGGCCGACGTATGCGTCGGCGAGGGTCTTGAACACAAAAGCAAGAGGTTCGCCGTTCGGGTCCTTCTCGATCTCGATTTCCTGGTCTCCTGCCTTGACTCGTGCGGGTGGCCGGTCCAGTGGTGATGGCCCGAGTTCAACGATGAAATCTGCAAGCCTGTCAACGGCGATCGGCCCCGTGGCAGATCCGCAGACGACGGGGAATACCGTTGCCTCCGCAACGCCCTTGGCCATCGTCTCTTCGAGTTCGGCTACCGACGGGATGTCTCCTTCGAGGTACTTCTCGAGCAGGTCATCATCGGCGACAACGATGCCTTCGACGAGATTGTCATGGACCTCGTGCTCGCGGTCGGCGATCTCTTCAGGGATGTCGACGACCTCGGCACGCCCGGAGTCATAGATGTACGCCTTGTCACGGAACAAACCAACGATGCCGTGGAACGCTTCTTCCTTCCCGATCGGGAGTTCGATCGGTGCGATGCCTGCCCCGAACCGGTCTCTGAGCTCTCGCAACGTCTTCTCGAACGAGGCGCGCTCCTTGTCGAGTTTGTTGATGAAGATCATGCGGGGTACGCCGAGTTCCTCAGCTATCCGCCAGGCGTACTCCGTCTGTACTTCAACCCCATCTACGGCGCTGACGACGAAAACCGCGAGATCGGTCACGCTCAACGCTGCGTGTACATCGCCTGCGAAGTCCGCGTATCCGGGTGTGTCGATGAGGTTGATCTTGTGGCCACGCCATTCGAATGGCGCCATTGCAAGCGTGATGGTCATCTGCCTGTCGTGCTCTTCAGGGTCGCAATCTGTCACGGTGGTGCCGGCTTCGACGGTTCCGATCCTCCCGACAGCCTTTGCTCGAAACAGCAGAGCTTCGGCCAGGGTTGTCTTGCCGGCACCAGCGTGACCGACGAGGGCGACATTACGGATCTTCTCCGGGGGAAAGACTTTCACCGACAGGCTCCTATTTCGATTACCACAAGAGTAAACATTCCAGAAGTGTTGAGCACATTCGGCGGGGCATTACGATGCATGTGCTAGGCCCGGGTGGCGAAATCGGCAGACGCGGCGGACTTAAAATCCGTTACTCGAAAGGGTGTGTGGGTTCAAGTCCCACCCCGGGCACC
>JAMBLL010000270.1 GCA_023336765.1 Actinomycetes bacterium
GCGGGCTTGTGCGAGCATCGCCTCGGACGCATCCACACCGTAGCTGTGGCATCCTGCGTCGACGTACTGCTCGAGCGTGGTCCCTGTGCCACAACCCACATCGAGGACCCTCATCGTACTCGTTGGCGCTGACATCTCGAATGCGGTCGCCCTGACCGGACCATCGACACGATTCAGGAACCTGTCGTACCACGGTGCGATCCGCGCGTAGGGATCTGCCTGGCTCGTCAAACGATCGTCCCCTCCGCGCGGTGGCGATCCCTGGCTTCCCACCATTCGCTCTCGAGCATTGACCACACAGAGTGGTCGAGCCACCGGTTTCCCACCTTGACCTCGTCTCTCAGGACACCTTCGTGGGCGAATCCGACTGCTCTGGCGATCCGTTCGGAGCGGGTGTTTCCGAGAGCGATCCTGAGTTGTACCTTGTGGAGACCCATCTCCTCGAAGCCGATCTGGACGGCCCTGGTCGTTGCTTCTGTTGCGTAGCCCTTTCCGGTCTCGTCGGATCGGATCCAGTACCCGACCTCGCCTATCGCATTCTGATGTGACGTCGACCAGATGGACACGTTGCCGAGATGACGGTCGAGTTCGTCGATGGGTCGCACCGTGAAGTCGTAGGCCCTGCGGTCGGCCCAGGCTCCGACCGATTCGCGCACGAACCGTTGGGAGACACCCCTGTCATAATCCTCGACCCATGGCAGCCAAGGGCTGAGGTCCTCGAGCGAGATCCCGATTGCTTCGTGGAGCGCGGCAACGTCCCTGCGGCGGAAGGGGCGAAGCATGAGGCGTTTCGTGTACCTCGGGTGGCTGTTGATGTGGCTCGCCATGGCGGTCAGCCTATCGGGATAAGCTCAGACAATGGACCCATGGAAGATCTTGCGCACGCTACCACCTGTTGTGGACCCGCCTGGTGCCGAGTATGCGGTCCTCGTGCCTCTGTACCAGGATGCTGCTGGCGAGGTGCGCGTTGTGCTCACGAAACGTCCTGATGACATGCCGACGCATCCCAACGACATCGTTTTTCCCGGTGGCCACAGAGAAGATGGTGAGGGGCCGGTCTCAACAGCGTTGCGTGAAGCTTGGGAGGAGGTTGGATTACCCGCGGACAACGTTCTGGAGATTTTCGGCGGCTTGACGCCTGTCACGACAAGGGATCGGACGAGACCGATCGTGCCCGTTGTGGCGAGGATCGAGCGTCCGGACGAATTGATCCCGGATCACAGAGAAGTCGACGTGATCATCGAGCCGACCATCAGAGAACTCCTTGATGAGGATCGGTGGGTGACCCGCCGGTGGCACGATCACGATCTCTGGTTCTATGAGTTCGATGAGGGGATCCTGTGGGGCGCAACAGCGTTCATGATGAGGGAACTCCTGGATCTCGTGCGAGCCGACTGGTAGCGCCTGCTGTGTGGCACCATGGCACCATGGCAGACCACATGACACCAGACGAGTTCCGAGAGCACGGGTACGCGGTTGTCGACTGGCTCGCTGGATACCTCGAGAATGTGGAGGACTACGCAGTCCTCCCGCAAGTCGATCCGGGCGACATCGCCGCGATGATGCCTGAGCGGGCGCCGGATGCTCCAGAGCCGTTCTCCGATCTGCTCGCCGATCTTGATAGGGTCGTCATGCCAGGCATCACCCACTGGCAGTCACCGAACTGGTACGCGTACTTTCCTGCGAACACGTCTCCACCCTCCATACTTGCCGAGTTCGTGTCTGCGGGACTCGGCGTTCAGGGCATGCTCTGGTCGACGTCGCCTGCTGCGACTGAGGTCGAGACGAGGGTTCTCGACTGGCTCGTCGACATGCTCGGGTTGCCGACCGAATGGAAGTCAGACGGGCCCGGAGGCGGTGTCATCCAGATGAGCGCATCGGATGCAACGCATGCGGTCCTGGTGGTGGCAAGAGAACGGTCTCGCTACAGGGCCAATGCCGATGACATGGTTGTGTACGTATCGAATCAGGCGCATTCGTCGGTGGAGAAGGGTTGCACTATTGCGGGTATAGGCCATTGCCGGCTGCTTGACGTTGACGACCGCTTTGCACTGGACCCGTTTGTTCTCGAACACACCATCAAGGCTGACATCGCCGACGGGCTCACCCCGATTGCCGTCGTGTCTGCGGTTGGCACCACTGCAACGACAGCAGTCGATCCGGTTGCTGCTGTCGGTGTGATCGCACGCGAGCACGGGCTGTGGCATCACGTGGATGCGGCCTATGCCGGCACCGCCATGATCTGTGAGGAGTTTCGTGCGTATCAGCCCGGACTCGAGTACGTGGACAGCTACACGTTCAATCCCCACAAGTGGATGATGGTCAACTTCGACTGCAATGTGCTCTGGGTGGCCGACCGTGAATCGCTACTCGACACCATGAGCATCCTCCCTCCGTATCTCAGGAACGAGGCATCCGACACAGGAGCGGTGGTCGATTACCGCGATTGGCATGTGCCGCTCGGACGACGGTTCCGAGCACTCAAGCTGTGGTGGGTGATCAGATCCTACGGTGTCGAAGGACTCCGATCCTTTGTGCGCGGACATGTGCGTTTGGCGGACGAGTTTGCACATCGTGTGGAGGCCGATGAACGTCTCGAACTCGTTGCTCCGCACCCGTTCGCCCTCGTGTGCTTCCGACACGTTGGTGGAGACGGCGCCACACGCGCTCTTGCAGATGCGCTCAACGCGACGGGTGCTGTTGCGGTGACGCCGTCACAGATCGATGACGATTGGTTCATCAGGGTCTCCATCGGCCAGAC
>JAMBLL010000271.1 GCA_023336765.1 Actinomycetes bacterium
AAGGGGGACTGGCGGTTGTCGTAGAACTCGTGGATTGAGGTTGAAAAGCGGGAACGTTGCTACCAACCACACCCCACTCACATCCGAAAAACCTCTTCTTCCGTCTCTGTATCCTCCGATCTGGCATGTTTACTGATCCACTGCACGTGATCTCGGGAGAGCTGACGGGGGATGCCGCGCTCGATACGGCGATCTCGAGGGCGATCCTCCGACGTGTGGACTCCGGGGAACTCCCGGCAACATTGCAGGTCGGTATGCCACACCGTGTCGTGGCGTTCGGAAAACACGATGTGGTCACGCCCGGATTCACGAAGGCAGTCGATGTTGCAAGCGAGCAAGGATTCGACACGACCGTGCGCATTGCAGGAGGCCGGGCGGTCGTGTTCCACCCAGGAACTGTCAGGTTCGCATGGACAGTACCCGTTGAGACACCTGCAGACACGATGCATGCAAGATTCGCTTCCCTTGCTCAAGCGGTGGTTACGACGCTTGCCGCCTTTGATATCGCTGCCAGGGTCGGAGAACTACCGAACGAATACTGCGCCGGCAGTTACAGCGTTCACCTCAAGAACGGCGCAAAGGTCATGGGTGTGGGTCAAAGACTCGCTCGACACGCTGCCCAGGTTGGCGGGATGATCGTGGTGAACGATCCTTCGACTATCAACGCTGTCCTGGAACCGATATACGGTTACCTCGGGATCGGATTCGACCCGGCCATGACGGGTGCTCTATCGGACGTTCGCCGACTAGGACCAGACTCGGTGGGTTCTGTTCTTGCGGAAAGTCTCGCACCCGACGGTGCCCTTGTGCCATCGTCTCTCGATGCCATCACCTTGGACCTCGGATCGTCGATGAGACGAGACCATGTGCCTCAGCATTTGCGTGAGCGCACAGAACCCTCTTGACTCCTCCTTGTGCGCATACTCATCATAAACGGACCCAACCTGAATCTGCTTGGTACTCGTGAACCCGAAACGTATGGTTCCGTGACTTTGAGGATCCTCGAACGAGAATGGAATCAACACGCGGCACGCCTGCGAGTCGGAATCGCGACCTACCAATCGAACCACGAAGGCTCCCTCATCGATGCCATTCAGGGGGCATCCGGTCGCTTTGACGGCATCATCTTGAACGCAGGAGCGTTCACGCACTACAGCTACGCCATCAGCGACGCCCTCAGGGCGGTTGGACTTCCGACCGTTGAGGTTCACATCTCGAATATCTACGAACGTGAGGAGTGGAGGCACCACAGCGTCATAGCAGATGCTTCTATCGCCACAATCTACGGACGCGGAACCGTCGGATACCTCAACGCCATCGACCTGCTCACCGCCCATATCACAATGCCGCATGAGATTCGTCACTACGGGAACGGTGTCGACACACTGGTCGATGTCCGAAAGGCCAACACCGAGGGGCCCGCCCCCGTTGCCATCATTCTCCATGGAGGGTTCTGGCGAGATGTCTGGAAGCGGGACACGATGGCGCCCTTGAGTGCAGCCATAACACAACTCGGTTGGAGCACGGTGAACGTCGAATACAGCCGAGGTCCTGGTTCCTTCCCTCAAGCGATCGACGACATTGCCAGTGCGCTTCGCTGGGTGAGGGACAACGCCGACGAGTACAGCTTCGATACGCGACGCACGGTCATCATCGGACACTCAGCAGGCGGGTACCTCGCTCTCAAGACCGCCCATATCGACGCCTCCCTTGCAGGGGTGATCGCCCTCGCACCCGTGACGAACCTGCCTGCAATCGCTGAAGCACGACCGGACGATGACCCTGCATCGATGTTCCTCGGATGTACACAGGACGACGATCCCGCCCTGTGGGACTCTGCAGCGTTGAGCGGAGAACCGCTTGTGCCCGTTCACATGATCCACGGCACGCACGACGAGACCGTTGCTCCCTCGCACACGATCGACTACGCCCGTGACCATCCCGAGATGGCGACCAAGAGCATGGTCGAAGGCATGGACCACATGGGCATCATCGACCCACTCCGTGACGGCCTGGACGCGATATACGCCTCGTTGACGGAGCTCACCTGACGTTTACGAGGTTGATGATCCGCGTGAGACCCTCGATGAGGTCGTCGTCGCTCAGAGCGAACGACAGTCTGGCATACCCGGGTGCACCGAATGCTTCACCTGGCACGATCGCCACGTTCGCCTTGTCGAGAAATATCTCTGCAAGTTCGATGGTGGTCGTCGCCACATCGCCACCGATATCGCGGTTCAGCAGCCCCTGCATATTCGGGAAGGCGTAGAACGCGCCCTGAGGCTCGACACAACTCACGCCATCGATCGACTCGAGGAGTTCGTACATGGTCGCGCGGCGTCGGTCAAAGGCCCCACGCATCATATCAACGGCATCGAGAGAACCCTCGACGGCGGCAAGTGCGGCGCGTTGTGCGATGTTGTTCACGTTCGATGTCAGGTGAGATTGGATACGTGTCGCTCCAGCTGCCACCTCTGGTGGTCCGATCATCCAGCCGACACGCCATCCGGTCATGGCATACGTCTTGGCTACACCGTTAACAACAACGCATCGGTCCCTGATCTCGGGGACAACGACCGGCATCGAGGTGAACCGTGCATCCCCATAGACGAGGTGCTCGTAGATCTCGTCGGTCATCACCCAGATTCCCTTTTCTGCGGCCCACTCCCCGATCGCCCGCACCTGATCCTCTGTGTAGACCGAACCTGTGGGGTTCGAGGGACTCACGAAGATGAGCATCTTGGTGCGGTCGGTGTATGCCGCTTCGAGATCGTCTGGTGACACCGTGAAGTTCGTGGTTTCGTCGGTGGGAACCACGACGGTTCTGCCGCCAGCGAGTTCGATTGCACTCGGATAGGTGACCCAGTACGGGGACGGAAGGAGAACTTCGTCACCTGGATCGAGCAGGACCTGGCATGTCTGGTACACGGCATGTTTGCCGCCGTTCGTGATGACAACCTGTGATGGATCAACTTCAAAGCCCGAATCACGCAGCGTCTTTGCCGCTACGGCCTCGCGCAACGCAGGAAGTCCAGCCGCAGGTGTGTATCCATACGATGCTGGATCGCCGGTCGCGACCATGGCCGCGGCAACGATCGCCTCTGGCGTGGGAAAATCTGGCTCGCCGGCACCGAAACCGATGACCGGTTTCCCCTCAGCCCTGAGCGCCTTGGCCTTGTTCGTGATGGCGAGAGTTGCTGACGGCTTGACACTCATCGCACGTTGTGAAATAGATCCGCGGTTCGTCATGGGCACTACGCTCCCTATGCATCTGTTGTGAGAGGCCAACGATACCCATGAACCAGCACACGCCGATCACGATCCCCTCCCACCTCCTCCCAGGAGATGGGAGGTTCGGCTCAGGTCCGTCACGGGTGGAACCGCTCTTTGTCAACGACCTTGCAGAATCAGGATCTGGATTCCTTGGGACGAGCCATCGCAAAGCCGGGGTCAGGAACGTCGTACGGTCCATACAGGACGGTATCTCGGCGCTCTACGAACTCCCGGACGGCTACGAGGTCATGCTCGGCGTCGGAGGTGCAACGGCGTTCTGGGACGCTGCGGCATTCGGGCTTGTCGCGAACAGGGCCGCTCACTTTGTGTGTGGCGAGTTCTCGGAGAAGTTCGCTGCGGTGACATCTGGTGCGCCACACCTCGACGACCCGGTCATCATCTCAGCTCCGTACGGCTCTGCTCCAGACCCTCGTGATGTCATGGATGTCGACGTCGCTTGCTACATCCACAACGAAACGTCAACAGGCGTCAAAGCGCCCTTCGGACGCAACGGGGATGCCCTTGTCCTTGTCGACGGCACGTCTGGCGCGGGCGCGATACCGTTCGATGTATCGACCATCGATGCGTACTACTTCTCGCCTCAGAAGGCGTTCGGTTCCGACGGTGGGTTGTGGCTCTCGATGATGAGCCCTGCTGCTATCGAACGCATCGAGACGATCGCGACATCAAAGCGGTGGATACCACCGTTCCTGTCCCTCTCGGTGGCACTCGACAACAGCCGGAAGAACCAGACGTACAACACGCCCGCGCTCGGGACCCTGTTCCTTCTCGAACGACAGATCTCATCGGGTCTTGCCAATGGAGGCCTCGATGTCCTCGCGCAGCGGTCGTTGGACTCGTCTCAACACCTGTACGACTGGGCCGGTTCGAGGCCGTTCACGACACCCTTTGTATCGTCACCCCCTCTTCGCTCTCCAACCGTTGTGACCATCGATCTCGATGAATCGGTGCCAGCACGAGATGTGATCGGAGTTCTTGAGGCGAACGGGATCGTTGACATCGGCGGATATCGAAAGCTCGGGAGAAACCAGTTACGGATCGCGACCTTCCCGAATATCCCCACGTCCGACGTCGAGGCGCTAACCGCTTGCATCGACTTCGCTGTCGAGGCCCTGTGATCCTCGTACCTGTGATCCTGCTGTCAGCGATCGGCTCTGCCGTCATCGACGAACGCAATCCCGGGCTCTCGCGTGTCCTCAAGATGGCTGCGTCGTCAGCTGTCATCGCACTGGTCTTCGTGCTATCACCCGAGCATTCGGCCTATCTCGTTCTCATCGTCGTTGCGCTTGTTGCGTCGTGGGTCGGTGATCTCGCTCTATCGTTCGATGGCAGAACGCCCTTCTTGGTGGGGCTCGTAGCCTTTGCAGGGGCTCATGTCGCCTACATCGCAGCGTTTTTTGCTCGGAGCGCCCTCGACACGACGACACTCGCCATTGCGGGTATTGCCATGGCGGCATTCGCAGTTGTGGTCATCCGATGGCTCAGCCCTCACCGACCGGAGGAACTCAAGCTCCCGATCATCGTGTATGTCGTGATCATCTCTGTGATGGTTGCCACAGCCTTCGCGACGAATGCGACCGATCCCGACATCTGGATACCGCTCGCTGCCGTCGCCTTTGCTGGTTCCGACCTGTTCGTCGCGCGCCAGCGGTTTGTGACGTCTTCGAGGGTCAACAGGCTTGTGGGCCTTCCGCTGTACTTCGTCGCTCAAACCATCTTCGCCACGACCCCGTAGCGGATGACGCGCCCCCTCGGCGCAGGTACGATGGGCCCATGAGGAACCTGATGATCATGCGCCACGGCAAGTCCGACTGGGACTCCGATGCCCAGAGCGACCACGCAAGACCCCTCGCCAACAGGGGAATCCTGTCTGCTGAACGGATGGGTGAGGTCATCCGTGATCTCGGAACCATTCCGGGGCTCGTCATCTCGTCGACGGCGGTTCGGGCAAGGGCCACTGCCGAACTTGCTCGTATTACCGGTGGGTGGCCGTCACGCCTGATCCTCGAGGACGACCTGTATGGAGCGTCGCCCAGAGGCGCCCTCGAGGTCGTAGAGCGATACGCGGGTGATTGCGAACGAGTCATGATCGTGGGCCACGAACCGACGTGGTCGATGCTCATCAGACAGCTGACGGGTGGCTCATGCGCCGTTCGCACAGCAACCGTCGCCGATATCGAGATACACGCTTCAGATTGGGATACGATCACCTCGGCCAGCGGTACGCTGGTCTCCTTGCTCCAGGCGCGACAATTCATGCGTTCGTGACTCCAGCATCGCGAACCGAGTCCTTACACGCCAGACAAGCGAGGTCCAGATGATCGATCTACGAAGCGACACCATCACTCAACCATCCGACGAAATGCGCGATGCGATCTCTCACGCGATCGTTGGCGATGATGTGTACCACGACGATCCAACGGTCAACGCTCTCGAGAGCATGGTCGCCGACCTCCTCGGCAAGGAAGCCGCAATGTACGTTCCCACCGGGACGATGTCCAACCAGATCGCTGTGCGTATGCATACCCAACCTGGCGACTCGATCGTCCTCGAGGCGTCGGCCCACATCGGATCCCACGAGATGGGCGGCGTAGCGCACCACTCCGGCGTCACGTTGAAGCGGATCGCTGGCACCCGTGGCGTCTTCACAGCCGCCGACGTCCGCGCAACCGTACCCGTACCCCATCCGTCTCTCCCCGCATATCTCTACGAACCCCATACGCTGCTCTGCGTCGAAAACACCCACAACGAAGCAGGGGGCACGGTCTGGAGCCTTGAGGAGACTCACGCTGTAACAGCAGCGGCGCGTGATCTGGCGATGGCTACGCACCTCGATGGCGCACGACTCTGGAACACATCAGCGGCCACAGAGACCAGCATTGACCAGTACGCAGCCCCGTTTGATACGGTGAGCGTCTGCTTCTCCAAGGGCCTCGGTGCCCCTGTCGGTTCTGCGCTCGTCGGTGACACCGACTTCATCGAGGAGGCCAGACGCTTCAAGCAGATGTTCGGCGGGGGGATGCGCCAATCAGGCCTTCTCGCCGCAGGCGCGATCTATGCACTCGAGAACAACAGGGAGCGATTGGTCGACGATCACGCCAACGCACTCGCGTTCGCCAGGTTCGTGTCAGAGATCGAAGGGGTCACCGTTGATCTGGATGTCGTCCATACGAACATCGTCTACTTCAACGTGAACGATCCCGGCCAGGTCGTCGATTCGTGTCTTGAGAGGGGCCTTGCGATGCTGACCCTGGGAACAACGAGCATCCGAGCGGTCTTCCACCTCGGCATCACACCGCAAGACTCCAGGAACGCAGCAGCGATCGTTGCAGATGCGATCGGCGACAGGTAGAACGGGCAGGTCTCGGTGCGATTCCAAACTCCCAAGCAACGCCGCCGGAGAGCCGCGCTCGATGCATCGTTCCCTGGCGATTCTCGGGAGTTTCTCGAGACTGAGATGACCCACTGGCGATGGCTTGATGATGCTGAGCGCTCACGACTCGAACGCCTCATCAAGGGCTTTCTTTTCGACAAGAGATTCGAATGGTCGAACGGTCTTGAACGATCGATCGAGATCGAAACCATAGTTGCCGCGTCTGCCTGCCTCCTCATCCTTGGTCTCGACAAGGCCTACTTTCGGGACGTCAACTCGATCATCATGTATCCGTCGAGCGTCGTTATCAAGGGACGCAGGGGCTCCCCCGAGGCTCAGGGCCTCGAGACCACCGCGCTCGTGCCCATCCTCGGGGAGGCTGCTCTCCACGGGCCTGTCATTCTGGCGTGGGACTCCGCGAAGAAGTCTGCGACCAGCCCGGACACGGGACACAATGTCATCTATCACGAGTTCGCGCACAAGATCGACATGGCAGACGGCGTTTCAGACGGTGCTCCCCCGATGCACCAGGAAGAACGCGCGCGCTGGGTGGAGGTCTGCACGCGGGAGTACGAACTGCTTCGATCCGGGGAAAACCGGCATCCGTTTCTCGACCCATACGCTGCTGTCAACGCAAGTGAATTCTTTGCAGTTGCCACAGAGTTCTTCTTCGACAAGCCGGTGGAGATGGCACACCACAAGCCTGACCTCTACGGTGTTCTCGAGGAGTTCTACCGCCAGGACCCAGCCTCTCGAGAGCTTGCGTACCAACACCGGGGCCGGGGCATCTGACAGGACATACAGGTTCGCGAGCCCATGGGTCGAGCCACCTCTGAACTACCCGTTGATCTCGCGGTCGAGCAACTCGGCGTAGATCGTGCGACCGATACCGGTGAGGTGCACGCCGTCTGATATGTAGAGCTCAGGGTGTGCATCACCGAATGCCTTGTAGTCGATGATCTCGACCTCAGGCCATCGCTCATGGCCCGACCTGATGGCGGCATTGACAGTGGACTCCCACCGCTTGGGGACCTTGACCGTGAGCACTATGACACGGTCCCTGTCACTTAGTTCTGTCATCACCTCGTCCCATGTGTCCGAACTGAACGCGCCGTTTGTCCCGAGGTGGAGAACAACGATGTCACCGAGCTGGCCAGCATCGCGTAGGTCACGTGCGACGTCGTCTGCATGCTTGAACTGTCGGCTCTCAACGGCATCAACGACGACGTTGGGCCCAAATGTCGATTCCACCGCTGATATGGCACCCAGAAGGACAGAGTCACCGATGAACGTGTACTCGGTTGGCTCTGGGATGGTCGTAACGAACGACGCGATCGTTGTTGCCGGCGTGATCGGATCCGCGATCGTTGTCGTCGTAGTCTGCGCTGGTGAGATGATGGCCTCGCCCGTACTCTCCTCGGGGGATGCAACGACGGTTCCTGTCTCGTTGGGACCCGCGCTCAATGTCAGGACCACTGCAAGCGATGCGAACACGGCGAACACGCCAACGGCGACTGCTGACGCCACCTTTGGAGACATGATGCCCATTCTCCTCGTGATCCCACGCATCCAGACGCGATAACCGACCTTCCGGATGGGGTTCTCGACGTACCGATACGAGAGTTCTGCAATGCCGAAGGTGAGGGCCAACCGAAGGGTGAAGGTCACCGCCGTGTTCCACGGCAGATCTACGCCTGGGCGTGTGATCATGAAGATCGGCCAGTGCCACAGATAGATGCCGTAGCTTCTCTTCCCGATCCAATCCATGACAGGGTTCGCCAGCAATTTGCCGAATCCTCCTGCAGGGCTGGCCACCACGGCGATAACCCCAGCAGTCAGAAGCGATGTAACGGCGAAGCCACCCCGGTACAGCCACGTTGAAAACTCGTTGAATCGCCAAAGGATCAGGAACAGGCCCCCAAGAGAACCCCACCCGACAAGCTTGAGCAGCAACGAATATCTTGATGACACGATCGACGGGAGCCTCCACGGCATCCAGAAGGTGGCCAGGGCGATACCGATCAGGATCCCTGCTGCACGGGTATCCGTCCCGTAGTACACCCTTGACGGATCCTCGAAAGGAACGAAGAGGAAGGCCATCCAGGCGATCGATCCGATCGCACCGACGATGACCATCCAACGGAACCTGCGAATCGTTGCATGCTTCGTCTTGCCACCGAGTAGAGCAAAGCCGATCGAGAAAAGGATTGGCCAGACCACGTAGAACTGTTCCTCCACACTCAAGGACCAAAGGTGCTGTAGCAGTGGCGGGCGGCCGAAGGCTTCGAAGTACGAGTCGTTGCGGATGATGAAGAACCAGTTGGTCACGTAGGTCGACGCTGCGAGTATGTCTCCGCCGAGGCGATACAGGGTGTCCCTGAGGAAGAACACAGACCACACCGCAACGACACCGAGGAGCAGGAACACAGCTGGCAGTAGACGCCGTGCCCTTCGGATCCAGAACGCCTTGAGGTCGATGGTGTCGTTGCGCAACCATTCCACGAGGAGTAATGACGTGATCAGGTACCCGGAGATGACGAAGAACACCTCAACACCAAGGAAGCCGCCCTCAGCCCAGAGGAAGTCGGCGTGGTAGAACAGGACGGCCATGACCGCGATCGCCCGCAGGCCATCGAGGCCAGGCATGTATGGCAGGCGCTCGGGTGGCATCAGATCACCGGAGGCTGTTGTTGAGTACCGGGGTGCGGACATAACGATTCACAAGACTTCGTGGGATTGTGGCGATTCTATCGGCGGAGTTCCATAAGTCCGGCCAACGTCGCATGATTGGAGCCACATGAGTACCAGACTGGTTGTCGTGCACAGAGCTCCAGCCACCCTTGTTGTTAGCGCGGTTTTCGTCGCTGGTTGCTCGCTTGGCGCGCCTTCGGCATCACTTACCCCTGCGGTGCCACTGGTCCCGATGACCGCCCTTCCCCCTATCACCGAACGGCCAGAACCCACGACCACGACCGAACCCCGGGACTTGGTACCCCCTATCGTCGAAGCGACGATCAACAGCGGCGATGTGGTCGACTGGTATCGAGGAAGAATCACGGTGTCCACAGAAGCTGACGCGCAGGTCACGGTCAATGGCGAACCGGCTGGCCTGGATCTCGGAGGATCCGTCACGGTTCCCATCGTGAACGCACCGGGTGACAACACGATCATCATCACGGCGACCGACACTGCAGGCAACACAACGGAGTCATCGGTGGTGTACTCCTTTGATCCTCCACAGGGCTGGATCGCGACGCTTGGTGATTCGATCATGCAAGGTGCCACCGAGGAGATCGAATCACAACTCGGTTCAGGTATCGTCGATGCCACCGTATCGCGCCAGTTTCTCGACACACCCGAACTCATGACTGAACTTGCCAGCCGCGAGGTTCCGCCCCAGGTTGTCGTCGTCGGACTCGGCACGAATGGCCCCGTGCAGGCCGAGGACTTCGATCAGGCGATGAAGGCGATCGGTCCCAGGACGTTGGTTGCATTCATCAACGTCCACGTCCCTCGCGACTGGGAGGCAACGTCCAATGACGAGATCGCGGCGGGCGTCGGTCGCTACGACAATGCGATTCTGATCGACTGGTCCACAGAGGCGGGCGAGCGAAGCGAACTACTCGTCGGTGACGGATTTCACCTGAGCAGGGAAGGACACATCGCACTCGCCGCCCTGATCGCGGAAGCCATCTTCCCTGAGACGGTACCCGATGACTCCCAACGCTAACCGCGGACGCTTCACACGACCTGAGCCGTAAGATGCCTCTGCGAGTGAGAATCTCCCCATCCTGGATCGCACCCATGACCAGATCAGATGACATCAACCCATCCGTCCTCTTCCTCTGTGTGCACAACGCAGGACGGTCCCAGATGGCCGCTGGTTGGCTCCGGCACCTATCCGATGCGTCGATCGATGTGTATTCAGGCGGGTCGAATCCTGCTGGGGATCTCAACGAGACTGCCGTTGCTGCCATGGAAGAGGTCGGCATCGATATCGCAGGGGAACAACCCAAGCCCTGGACTGACGCCGAGGTTCGAAGGGCCGATGTCATCGTCTCGATGGGCTGTGGCGATACATGTCCGGTGTACCAGGGGAAGCGCTATCTGGACTGGGACCTCACCGATCCGGCTGGCCAGTCCATAGACGTTGTACGTGGTGTTCGTGACGATATCGAGCAGCGGGTCCGTGAACTCATTGTATCGTTCGATGCCTCCGCTGTCGCGACGCCTGGCAACTGAGTTCGTTGGTACCGCGTTTCTCCTGATCGCGATCGTCGGATCAGGCATCATGGCGGAGACTCTCACGACCGACCCCGGTCTCCAACTCTTCGAGAATGCGCTCGCTACGGCAGCGGCGCTAACCGCCCTGATGCTGGCCCTTGGATCTGTGTCGGGTGCGCATTTCAACCCGGCTGTAACGCTGGCAGATCGAGTCTTCAGAGGCCTCTCCGATCGGGCAACCGTTGGGTACATCGGCGCCCAGATCGCTGGGGGCGTGGTTGGCGTGGTCCTCGCGAACTTGATGTTCGACCTGTCCGCGATCACACTCTCGACCACTGCTCGCAGCGGTACAGGTCTCTGGCTGGCTGAGGGCATCGCCACATTCGGATTGCTTCTGGTCATCTTCGGGGTCGTCAAGTCCGGCCGCTCAGACGTGACAGCGTTCGCAGGCATCGAACCGTCGTCCGCTCCTGCATTCATCGTTGCCGAACTCATCGGTACGGCCCTCGCCATCGGTGCAGCAGCCTTCCTCTTCTCACACATGGATGGTGTCGCAGACCAGGTGGTCGTCTCGCAAGCGTCGGACTGACTTGCGCGTGCCCTGGGTTCATTGCACATTTCGATGCAATGAACCCAGGGCACGCGCAAAAGTGAGACCTGAATCGATCCGAGAACGATCCGCGAACATCGCCATCGGAGTTGATGCCGGTGTCTATCCTCCAAGACATGAGTGAACCCAACACAGACGATCTCACATCGAAGCTG
>JAMBLL010000272.1 GCA_023336765.1 Actinomycetes bacterium
CCGGAATCGGTCACGGTGACACTGCCAGCGTCGATCTTCACCACGATCGTCTCCCCCTCAGGGGTCCACTTGTCTGCGTTCACAACGATGTTGCTGATCGCTCGCTCAATCGCATCCTTCTTCACGTGGACGACCGAACCATCGTCTTCGATCACCACTTGGCGACCATTACGTCGTTTCGCCCGTTCCGCCACGTCTGCCACGAGATCGAAGAGTTGCACGTCAACGGCAACCTCCTCCTCATAGCGGTCTGTTGCGAGGTCAACCACCTCGGTAACGAGCGCACTCAACTCTGCAACCTCGGAATGCGCTGCATCGATCATGGCGGCCCGTTCGTTGGCAGGCACGTCGTGACGCTGGAGGATCTCGAGATTCGTACGCAGAGCGGTCAAAGGAGTGCGCAACTCATGGCCGGCATCACGGACAAGCCGCACCTGCTCAGCCTTCGATGCTTCGATCTCAGCGAGCAATTCGTTGAAAGCGACGGCGAGTTCAGCGATCTCATCGTTTCCAGAGACATCGAGCCGATCGTCTAGTGAACTCGACACCGCTATCTCCGAAATCGAAGCTCTGAGCTCATCGATAGGCTTGAGTGCACTCTTGGCCACGAGAAGGCCTAATCCGCCAGCGATAGCGATGCCGAGCACACCACCAACAGCAAGGATCGTCGCAAACCCAGCCAACGTTGAGCGGGCCTCGGTGAGCGGTCTCGCCATCTGCACAATCGAACCTGTCTCGTCGTGGTAGACCGTCACGACGCGCAAGCTCAGATCGTCAACGCGGACCGTTCGCAACTTCGGATCTGCAGAATCCACTTCATCTGGTGTTGGAACGGGAAGCACGATCCCCTCGGCACCAGCGTTGATCACTGTGCCATCAGGCAGGATCACCTGGTAGAACGTCGAATCGAAGTCTCCCCGACCCGGCCGCACGTTCCCGCCCTGGCTGGATGCGAAATCGTTGAACCCTGGCGGGATAACACCGATGGGAACGTTCTGAATGATCTCTGCTCTGGCGTACAGGCTCTGATCGATCTCACCCATGATCTGGCGCTGTGCCCCAATGAACGCACCCATCGATACGACAACGACCGAGACCGCTACGGCCGCAGCCGACACGAGGGCGATCCTACGACGGATCGTCACGATTCGCTGCGCAGCACATACCCCACGCCGCGCACTGTATGGATCAGGCGCGACTCGCCTGCGCTCTCTGTCTTGCGGCGCAGGTACCCGATGTACACATCGAGCGAGTTCGAGGACGTGATGAAGTCGATACCCCAGATCTCTTCGTAGATCGTGTCGCGATCAATGACGATCCCTGGTTCCCGTGAGAGCAGGACAAGGAGGTCGAATTCCGTCTTGGTGAGATCCAACGGCCGCCCATCACGCGTCGCCGTACGGGCCTTCGGGTCGATCTCGAGATCCTTGTACAGGATCACGTCGCCGACGTCGCCCGTGGACCGGCGCAGCAGTGCTCTGATCCTGGCGAGAAGTTCATCCAGGGCAAATGGTTTCGTGACATAGTCATCCGCACCGGCGTCAAGCCCCTCGACCCGGTCGCCCACCGCGGTCTTGGCTGTGAGCATCAATATCGGTACGCGGTCACCCTTGGCTCGGATCCTTCGGCAGACCTCGATACCGTCGACATATGGCATCATCACATCGAGCACGACGAGGTCCGGCGCCGCCTCCCTCAGCATCGACAACGCTACGCCGCCATCACGGGCGGTTTCGACCGTGTACCCCTCAAAGCCCAGAGCGCGCTCAAGCGCATCTCTGACCGACGGGTCATCCTCGACGACGAGGATCGTTGGTGGTGTTGTATCCATCAAAGGAATCGTACGACACATTATGAAGTGGTGGGTGAAAGCACCATGAGAACCTTGTGAGACTCGACGGCGCGTCTGTAAGCCCGCATTACGCTCCTGGCGTGGCTTGGACTCTCACAGACCGCTCGGTGATCATCACTGGAGCAACATCAGGAATCGGCAAGGCCGTTGCGATGCATCTCGGCACAACGGGTGCACGACTGACGATCACGGCTAGGGATGAGGACAAGGGTCGAGCGGTCGCAAAGGAAATCGCGACCCGAACCGGGTCTGATGCTGAGATACTCCCGGTTGACTTCACGGATCTCGGGTCCGTGCGACAAGCTGCACAGTCCTATCTGGAAACCCACGATGATCTTGCTGTACTCATCAACAATGCGGGCACGGTAGTCGGGAAGCGCTCGACAACGATCGACGGGCACGAAAAGACGTTCGCGACGAATCACCTCGGACCATTCCTGTTCACGAGTTTGCTCACGGATCTCCTGATCTCGTCAGCTCCCGCGCGCGTGATCAACACGTCTTCAGTGGCACATACATATGCCAAGGAGGGGATCCTTTTCGATGATCTCGGATTCAACGACCGTCGCTACAGGTTCATGGAGGTCTACGGACACTCGAAGCTGGCGAATATCCTCCACGCCTCCGAACTGAACGCACGCTACGGAGACGACGGCGTCACGGCTGCAGCGGTCCACCCAGGCGTCGTCAGGACCGGCCTTGGGAGTGGGAACTCTCGCATCGTTCGTCTCGCCACGAGGGTCGGTGGTAGATGGATGCGCTCACCAGACGATGGCGCGGACACGATCGTGTGGCTTGCGACCGAACCCGACCTGGATATCGGCGACGGATTCTACTTTGAGGATCGGACCGTTTCGAGGTCGACCCGCCATGCCCGAGACGCAGACCAGGCACGGAGACTCTGGGAAGCCAGTGAACATTTGACCGCGGTTTCCGACTCCTGAATGACACGAGCCGGCAGGTAGGCTCGGCTGATGTCTGAAGCCGTCGAGACCGAAGCAAGCCAGACCGAGGCGCCACAGCCCAAGAAACGTGCCTGGTGGCAGCAGGCGTTATCGGTCGCAGTCACCGTCATCGTGCTCGTTGCCGTATTCGGCTTCGTCATCCCACAACTAGCCGACTACAAGGACATTCTCGGTTTCGTCAGTGAGATACCTGCGACAACATGGCTGGTCCTTGTGGCCTTTTCCGTCGCCTTCCTCCTCGCTTACCCGATCGTGCTGATGCAGGCGATTCGCACACTCAGGTTCCGTGAAGCGTTCACGAGCCACATGGCAGGGACCGCGGTGACGAACTCGGTCCCTTCTGGCGGAGCGATTGCTCTGGCTCTCAACTACACGATGTACCTGTCGTGGGGGATAACGCCTCATGCGGTCTCCGCCGGGTTGCTTTCCGCAGGTGTGTGGGATTGGCTTGCCCGAATCGCTCTGCCTGTGCTGGCTGTCATCGGCGTAGCTGTGATCGGCGAAACGCTCCCCTGGATGTGGCTCGTCTCCATTGGCGGCGTGATCTTCGTTGCGCTGGCGCTCTTCCTCCTCATATGGCTCACGAGGAACGAGGCGGCCGCAGAGGGATTCGCCAGATGGCTTGACCGACTGGCTGGTTGGGTATTCGAGAAGATCCACAAGGACAAACCAGATGTCGTTGCGATCGTCATGCAGTTCCGCGATGATCTCAACGGCATCATTGCGGATCGGGCATGGCGACTCACCGCCGCAACGGTCTGGAACCACGCAATGATGACCGCTGTCTTCGTGGTCAGCGTGTATGCCGTTGGCGTGGACCGCAACGTGATCCCCATCCCCTGGGTTGTGCTGGCGTTCACACTCGGACGTTTCGTTGTGATGATCCCCGTGAGCCCGGGCGGCCTGGGACTCGTGGAC
Source organism: Actinomycetes bacterium (assembly GCA_023336765.1). GTDB lineage: Bacteria > Actinomycetota > Acidimicrobiia > Spongiisociales > UBA5794 > JAMBLL01. The sequence continues at coordinate 3,736 of JAMBLL010000272.1, forward strand.
CTCGGATGGATAGGGCTACTCACCCTTGGATGGCAGACAGCGTCTCCTTCCGTTCCGGTTGATGCCAGCCTGATATCAGCGGGGGTGCTGCTGTTCCGAGCGTTGACACTTCTCCCCCCGATACCTATCGGTATCGCGACAGGCCTCTACTGGAGGTTCAACAAGAGTTGGCGCCAGGACTGGCGGACAGCCCGCCGCGGAGACGTGGCGAGCTGAGCCGTCAGCCGTCAGCCGTCAGCCATCAGCCATCAGCGGCAAGAATCTAGAAGTCCAGAGCCCGGGGACGAAGACATTTCGGCGTCTGACCTCTCTGCTGAAAGCTGACGGCTGATAGCTCTTCATTAAAATGGCCAACTGGAGCGCATGTCCCAGTCGAGAACGATGTTGAGCACAAGCGTCACCAGCATCCACCCTCCCCAGCCGATGATCATGGTCGCAACGGACCGCTTCGTTGAGAAATCCATGCCCTCCCTGATCGCCACCACCGCCGCGAGGAGGACCCACGCGGCCCCTATGAAGCCGAGCCAGGGAATGATCCCGATCGCAAGAGGTGCATACGCGAAGCCTATAACCCTGCGCATCTCGCCGAAGTCTGAGGTGCCCTTGAATATCTGGGTCCCAACAAGATTTGCCACAGCTGCCCACACAAGCCAGCCGATGACACCGCTGGCGATACCCAGAGACATAGCGATGCCGATGTCGCCCGCCGATGTGGAGTCCGTCGCGATAGCGGATCCGATCCCGGCAAGACCGCTCGCAACGACGACGACAATCGCTGCCTGGGCATTGAGCGAGGTGTCGTCCTCAGCCCTGTTGTAGAAATCAACATCGAGCATCGACGCACGAAAAGCGTTCTCGATGATGGAGGGAAGTTGCATGGGAAGAAAGTTATCAGTTCACGGTTCACAGTTCACAGTCAGAAGAACCGGTCTTCGTTTCCCGTTCCCCGTTTCCGTTCTCTCCCCCGGCCGTCGCGGGGGAGATGGGCCGAGGAACGAGGGCCAGAGGGGGAAAACCGAGTCGTACCACTCAACTCTTGCCAGGTCCCATGCTCGAAGGGCCTCCTCAGCCGATGGTTGCCCGCCACGATGCTATCGCTTCGCCGATCTCGTCTGGGGAATCCTCCTGGATGAAGTGAAGGCCGGGCACCGTCACTTCCGTCTGGTTCTTCCATGTCCGACAGAACTCCCGTTGTGGACCAATGAGAATGCTCCCGGGCTCGGCGTTGATGAATAGCTTCGGGAGATCGTTGGCCGCCATCCACGATGCGTACGACGTGACGATCTCGAACGTGTCTGCGGGTTCGCCATCGATGGGGATCTGGCGCGGCCACGTGAGGGTTGGCCTCCGTGATTCGCCAGGCACCAGATACGGGGCGCGGTACACGTCCATCTCCTCAGTTGAGAGATCACGGATCACCGATGAAGGCAGGATGCGCTCCACGAACACGTTCTTGTCAAGGACGATCGTCTCGCCGACGTCTGACCGCAAGGCTCCGAAGATCGACCTCGCAGCCTCAGGCCACTCAGCCCATGTGACAGGTTGTACGATTGCCTCCATGTAGGCGATGCCTGCAACGCGGTCACGGTTGCGATTGGCCCAGTCGAACCCGAGCCCTGATCCCCAGTCGTGGATGACCAAGGCGACGCGGTCGCCAAGATCAAGCGAGTCAAGTAACGCATCGAGGTATCCACGATGCTCAACAAAGGTGTAGCTATCAGGTCCGCTGTCGGGGAGTTTGTCTGAGTCCCCCATCCCGATGAGGTCAGGCGCAATGCACCGGTACGAATCTGCCAGGTGGGGGATGATGTTGCGCCAGAGGTATGACGACGTCGGGTTCCCGTGAAGGAACACGATCGGGTCACCCTCACCCACCTCCTCGTAGGCCATCGTCAGGCCGCCGATCTCTATCGAGTGCTTGGTCATGTGTGATCCCCACTAACTGTTGGATGGCTCGGGAGGTCTGAAGAAGATTGCCAACTGCACCAGTGCCACACCAACGCCCGCCAGAGCGATCCCGGCACCGATCCAGCCGTTGAAGTCGGTGGCGATGCCAAGAGCATGGTCAACCGAGATCTCACCCGGTCCACCGATCGCTATCGCGGCCGATGTCGCTGCGATCAGCATGATGTACTCCCAACCCTCGTCCGGTCGGGCTGTGACCCAGAAGCCAACGGATCTGTGGACTGAGAAGAACGCAACGGTCATGACACCGATGACCCCTGCAGCCGCAGCCGCTGTGAGGAAGCCTGCAATGAGGAGTACTCCAACACCGATCTCGGTCGCCGTCGAGGCGAACCACTGCATCGTTGGAGATTTGAAGCCGATCGACCCGAACCACCGAGATGTCTTCTCCTTGCCCCTGGCATGTTTGATGCCGTGGGCAAGCATGATCCCTCCAACTGCGAGACGCAGCAGCAATGCCGCGTAATCGTAGGCTTCCATCTTGTGACCTCCCTGTCGGAACGTCAACACGTTACAGCGTCGGAGAATTCCGGACAGAACAGCACCGTAGATCGTAAATCGTAAATCGACAGAAACGTTGGACAAGCGTTCCTGATTCAAGAGACTGGGAGCTCCGACACTCCAGATTCTGTCGTTTGTGCGTCTCGATGCTGAGTACGATTTACGATCGACGATTTACGTTCTACGCCTCGCCGCATACCCCTCTGCGCACGAACGATGACACATCCTCTATCAGGTTCTCGCGTGAGACCCTGCCATGGCCGTCGTACCACCGCTCGATCGCGTTGAGGATGGACAGAACGTAGATCGCTGCGAGCCTGGGGTCGAGATCAGGCCGTGCCTCCCCGGCATCCCTCGCTGCCTCGATAGTATCGGCAAAGACCTGCTCGTAGGCATCGCGTGCTGCGATGATCTTCGTTCGCTCGTCCTCGGCGAGGAAGAACGACTCGGTGAGGTACGTCCGCGCTTCGCTGCGGTGCTCGATCAGAACGTCTATGTGACCCGAGATCAGCAGCCGGAGGATCTCGAGCGGTTGGGTGGCACTGTCAAGAGCGTGCGCTGCAGACGTTTCAAAGAAGGACGCTCCCCTCTCCACCACTGCAACAAGGAGCTCCTGTTTCCCTCCGATGTGTGCGTAGATCGACGAGCCGAGGATTCCGAGATCGTCTCCAAGGTCGCGCATCGACGTTCCGTGATAACCGTATAGGGCGAACCGCCTGCCAGCCCCAGCGACGATATCGTCTCTGCTCAACCGGCTCATAGGTCGTAGGTAATTTCAACAACGTCGCTGACAGGGTGTGACTGGCAAGTGAGGATCTGGCCTGCATCGACCTCTTCCTGGTTGAGCGACCAGTTCCTGTCCATGACGACCTCTCCCTCTGTCACACGTGCCCGACACGATGCACATGCACCGCTACGACACGAGAACGGGGCATCCGGACGCACGGCAAGTGCATGGTCGAGTATGGGTGCACCGTCAGGGTCGACGATGACGGTCGACGTCCGACCGTTCAGTGTGAACTTCACCTCTGACCCGACGAGGTCATCGGATACTGCAACGGCCGCTGCGTCGTCACCTGCGAAGAACAGTTCATCGTGGATATTGTCCTCTGGCACGCCACCAGCTGCGAGCACCGTCCTGGCCGCTCGCACCATGCCCGAGGGCCCACACAGGTACCAGTCCGTTGCGGTTCCTGCGTCAACGACGGTGCTGAACAGTTGGATCAGCTTCTCTTCATCGATCCTTCCCTCGAACAGCTCGATCGCATGGGATTCTCTCGACAGGATGTGGATCAGGACGAAACGATCCGGATACCGGTTCTTCAGAGCGTCAAGCTCATCGAGGAACATGATGGACCGGCCATCACGGTTCCCGTAGATGAGCGTGAATCGGCTCGCAGGCTCGGTCTCGAGCACCGACGAGATCATCGATAGCACGGGCGTGATACCGCTCCCCGCCACGATCGCGATGTTGTGACTCTCGTTGTGTGCATCCGTTGCGATGGTGAAGTCGCCGGTAGGTGGTGTGACCTCGATCGTGTCCCCAGCAGACAGAACCTCGTTCGCATACGTGGAAAAGACGCCGCCGTCGAGATGCTTGATCCCGACTGTCAGCTCCGGACTCCCAGATGGTGAGCAGATCGAGTACGAACGCCGCACGGTCTCGTCTCCGATCTCCGTTTTGACGATCACGTGTTGGCCTGGCTCGTGGGCGAACGTCTCGGCGAGGGACTCAGGAACTACGAAGGTCACAGCGACCGAGTTGTCAGTGACCGGTTCAACGCGGTCGATGGTAAGTATGTGGAATTCAGCTGCCATGATCAGATCGCCTTGAAGTAGTCGAAGGGTTCACCGCAGTCGGTGCACACCATGAGGGATTTGCATGCCGTGGATCCGAACTCGGACACGGTTGCGATGGTGTCTGACGAGCACATCGGGCACAGGACCTCGGCCGTGACACCGAGCAGTCCCGGTGGTGCGATACGGTTCGCTGCCAATTTCTCCTTCGCTTTGCCAGACATCCAATCGGTCGTCCATGCGGGTGAGTGAACAACTTCGACGTGAACCGGGGCGAAACCTCCGTTGGCGAGCACCGACCTGATATCTGTGACGATCGTGTCCAATGCGGGGCATCCCGAATACGTGGGGGTGATCGTCACCGTGGCGCCACCATCGGGGGTCACCTCGACGTCACGTAGGATCGCGATGTCCTCGATCGACAGGAACGGCAGGTCAGGATCGACCACACGTTCGAGCATCACCCTGGCGTCGGCTGCTGTTCGAGTTCGTGTGATCACCACGACAACCCCGGATAGGACCGCTGCATCCACTGCATCTCGGCCAGGAGTTTCCCCAGGTGCTCCGTATGCATACCAGTGCGTCCACCGGACGTCTGGAAAGGGTCTGCTGGCCTGGTGAGCGTCGCCTCCTCGAAGACGCTGTCGGGGATCTCGAGCCAGAAGACGGACAGCGTGGAGGGGTCGACACCTATACCTGCGACCGCCATTTCCGCGTCAACGACGTCTGACTCGAACATCTCTGCCGTGAACTTCCAGAGACGGTCAACGGCAGCTTGGATCCGAATATGGCTCTCCGGCGTTCCGTCACCGAGGCGGATCACCCATCCAGATGAATGCCTCAGGTGATAGGTGGCCTCCTTGGCGGCACGCTGTGCGATACCGACCACGGTCGGGTCTGTGGATGTCGACAAGGCTTCCCAGAGGACAACCTGGTAGGCATCGAAGAGAAACTGCCGCACGATCAGTCCGGCAAAGTCCTCGTGAGGTTGCTCGACAAGCAGCAGATTGGTGTACTCCCTCTCGGAGCGCAGCATCGCAAAACCGTCGGCGTCCCTGTCTCCGCCTTCGACCTGTGCCGCATAGGTGAACAGGTGATTCGCCACGCCAATGTGGTCGAGAGCGAAGTTGCCGACGGCGAGGTCCTCCTCGAGGTCAGGGGCATACGAGATGTACTCCGCGAGCCTTTGGCCGAGCACGACATTGTCGTCTGCGTGCCGGACCAGGTAGGTCAACAGCGCGCCGTCTGTCGTGACAGTGTTCACAGTTGGCCAACTTCATCAGGGATGTCGTAGAACGTCGGATGCCTGTACGGCTTATCCTCAAAGGGACCGAACATCGAGTCTGCATCATCAGAGGCGACGATTTCGGTCGACGGAACGACCCAGACGCTCTGCCCTTCGGCTCTGCGTGTGTAGCTGTCCCGTGCGTTCTGGATGGCCGTCTCTGCATCCGAGGCGTGCAGCGAACCGACATGTGTGTGGCTCAAGCCTCTCTTTGCCCGTATGAAGACCTCCCACAAGGGGTATCCGCGGTCCGTTGCGGTCCCGAATGCGACTTCTTGAGGCTTCTCACCCGGGGCGACTGGTACTTCGTAACTCATAGTGTCCTCCTCAGGCGCTCTTGTTGAGCCGTGGCGTGTGCTTGTCTGCATAGGCCATGGCGCCTTCTCTCACCCACTGCCCGTCCTCCCATGCCTTGACCTTGTGCGCGATCCGCTCCCTGTTGAGCCTGCCGTCGCCCTTGATCGTCGCCCAGAACTCGTCCCAGTCGATCGCTCCGATGCTCCAGTGACCGGTCTCCTCATCAAAAGAGAGCTCGGGGTCGGGGATCGTCAACCCCAGATAGTGGGCCTGGGGCACGGTCTGGTCGATGTACATCTGGCGCAGATCGTCGTTCGTGATCCTCTTGATCTTCCATGCCATCGACTGCTCCGTATGGGGCGATTCTGAATCGTGTGGGCCGAACATCATGAGCGATGGCCACCACCAACGGTCGAGGGCGTCCTGAGCCATCGCCTTTTGTTCCTCGCTCCCCTGGGCAAGGACCATCAGGATCGAGTACCCCTGGCGAGCATGAAAGCTCTCCTCCTTGCAGATCTTCACCATTGCGCGACTATATGGCCCGTACGATGTCCTCTGCAGCACGATCTGGTTCACGATGGCTGCACCGTCAACAAGCCAACCGATTGCGCCCATGTCTGCCCAGTTGAGGGTCGGGTAGTTGAAGATCGAGGAGTACTTCTGCTGGCCGGAGTGGAGCATCTCTTGAAGTTCATCGCGAGAGACGCCGAGAGTCTCCGTTGCCGAGTACAGGTACAGGCCGTGACCGGCCTCATCCTGGACCTTGGCGATCAGGATCATCTTGCGCATGAGGGTTGGCGCCCTGGAGATCCAGTTGGCCTCTGGTTGCATCCCGATCACCTCGGAATGCGCGTGCTGGGCCATCTGTCGAATCAACGTCGATCGGTACCCGTCTGGCATCCAGTCCCTTGGTTCCACCTTCTCATCTGATTCGATAGTGGTCGCGAACCGTTCTTGTCCATACTGCTGATCCATGAGACCCTCCATCGGCGAAGACCACACTATAACAAACGAACGTTCGTTTCACC
>JAMBLL010000273.1 GCA_023336765.1 Actinomycetes bacterium
GGGGCGATCGTATTGACGCGGATTCCGATCGCCGAGAGATCTCGGGCCATGGGAAGTGTCATGCCCACGATGCCGCCCTTTGATGCGGCGTACGCCGTCTGGCCTATCTGCCCGTCGAACGCTGCGATCGAGGCGGTGTTGATGATCACGCCACGCTCGCCGTGTGCCAGCGGGTCCGTCCTGCCCATCTCGGCCGCAGCATGGGCAGCGACGTTGTAGGTACCGATCAGGTTGACCTGAAGCACACGTGTGAAGCGTGCAAGATCTGCCGGATTGCCGCCGCGGTCCAAAGTTCGTTCACCGATGGCGATCCCAGCGCAGTTGACAGCGATGCGCAGTGGCTCGCGCGCAGATGCGAGGTCGACAGCTTCTTCGATGGCGTCAGGGTTCGTCACATCTGCCGCAACGAACTTGATCGCTCCTTCAGTATCCTCGAAGAGGGCATGACCTGCTTCTTCGTTGAGGTCAACTATCGTGACGTCAGCACCGAGAGATGCCAGGGCTCGCGCCGTTGCTTCCCCTAGTCCAGAGGCGCCACCTGTTACGAGTGCTGCCGAACCTGAGATATCCATGCACAGATTCTACCGGCGACCTCGCTCTCGCTGATTCGGCGGCCAAAGAGTCCGTGTGCACATCAAGTAGTACACTATGTGGAGAAAGAGAATCATGGATCGAGTCGAGAACATCGAACGGTATCTGCGGGCTCACCTAGCTGTAGAACGCGCAGGTGGCGGCCCGGTTAATCGCATGTCGCATCGTGCTTTCGTGACGATATCCCGCCAATCTGGAACAGGTGCCCACGCTCTCGCCGACTCGATCATCTCGACGTTCGCGGCCCGTGACGACTCCGATATCTTCGGTGGGTGGCGCGTCTATGACAAGTCGATCTGTGATATCGTCGCCCGCGATCCGACGTTCTCGCGCTCACTTGATGCCCTGCTCGAGGAGGAGTACAGGGCGAAGTCAAGCGATATGTTCCATCAACTCGTACACGCGTCCGTTGACCAGAGCGCGGTGATGGACCGGGTACTCCTGGTCGTGCGAGCGATCGCGGGCATGGGGAAAGCCATCATCATCGGACGGGGCGGCTCGCAGGTAACCAAAGACCTGCCCTACGGCATCTCTATGCGTTTGGTAGCGGCCCAATCGCATCGGATCGCAGCCGCCATGGAACGTTTCGGCATTACCGAACGTGAGGCCCGAGCAGACATCAAACGCCGAGATTCTGGCCGTCAGAGGATGATCATGGACAAGTTCGGTGTCGACGCAGCCGACCCGGGCGAGTACGACGTTACGTGGAACACGGGTGAGGTCACCCACGATGAGATCGGACACGCCACGGCGGGGCTGGTACGCAGCCGAGCAGCAACAGCGTGACAACGCGTGGAAACGGGTTTGTCCCTGGACCGGTGTTGGTCGGCCATTTCCTAACACGCAGACAGGTCGCGCGCCGTGTGGCAATAGGCAGCGAGGAGGTTGTGCAGCGCCCTGACCTTCTGAGAATCGGTGGGACGTGGCTCGAGGAGGTCTATTTCGCATTCCAATTCGACACCAGCGGCGTGCGACAGTCACTTGGTGTGGTCGTTGCGCACCTTCGTAGCGTTTTCGATGACGAGTCCATAGCGGACTGGTTGGTTCGGCCGCATGGGGAGTTGAGTTCGATCACTCCCCTTGCGTGGCTCGCGTCGGGCGGATCATCCGAGAGCGTCACGACGGCATCTGCTATCGCCAGCCCGCATCGACCAGTCCTAGGGGGCTAGCGGATAGGGATCGGCCCCTTTTAGGGGTCGATCCTTGGTGGTGTGGCTCCACGAACCGGTGCTCTCGTGTCGCTTCTTCAATGCGGTCGCACCGCTAGATTCAGGGCATGGACACTGAACAACTCGACCGGTCGATAGCCGCCCTCGAATCAGCGAAGGACACCTGGCTGGCTCTCGATATCGAAGATCAGATTACAATGCTGGGCGACCTGCGTACCAAGACAGCGACGAACGCGAGGCGTTGGGTGGAAGCCGCAGCGTCGGCCAAGAGTCTCGCGATGGACTCCCCACTTGTCGGTGAAGAATGGCTCGCAGGGCCGTACGGCATGATCGATGCGATCAACGCGCTCGAACAGACCATGCAGCGGATCGCATCGGGAACTGATGTGCTCGATGGCTTCACGGTGTCCACGAAGAACGGTGGCCAGGTCGTTGTTGACGTGCTCCCGGCATCGGCCAGTGATCGGATACTGTTCTCAGGGTCAACAGCCCAGGTCTGGATGGAACCTGATGTGACGGTCGACTCTCTCCCCGACACTGTGGCGACGATCTACAGCGACCCGCCAAACCGCGGGTTGGTCTGTCTGATTCTGGGCGCAGGGAACGTCGCATCCATCCCGCCACTCGATGCCATCTACAAGTTGTACAACGATCGTCAGGTTGCGATCGTGAAGATGAATCCGGTGAACGAGTATCTGGGCGAGGTGTTCGAGGCGATCTTCGAGGACTTCGTCACAGCTGGCTTCATGCGCTTCGTATACGGGGGTGGCGATGTAGGCGCATATCTAACATCGCATCCGGGCATAGACACCGTCCACATCACGGGAAGCGCCCGGACGTACAACATCATCCGCTATGGGACGGGAGACGAGGGCGAGGCAAACCGTGCCGCAGACTCCCCCACCAATCCCAGGCCGATCTCAGCGGAACTCGGCGGGGTTTCCCCAACGATCGTAGTTCCCGGAGATTGGTCCCGCGCTGACCTTGCGTTCCAGGCTGAGCATGTCGTCACCCAGAAGATGAACAACTCTGGATTCAACTGTGTCGCCGCCCAGGTGCTCATCCTGCCTGAGTCCTGGGACCTCACAGATGTGTTCATAGACGAGATACGGTCACAGTTGCGCGACCTTCCCGAAAGGGACGCGTACTACCCGGGTTCAGAGGATCGATGCGAAGCTGTGATCAACGGTTCTGGCACGGCGGAGGTGTTTGGATCAGGTGAGCAGCGGATCCTTGTCACCGGAATCGACCCGACAGTTACCGACGATCCTGCCTTTACAACAGAGTATTTCGCACCCGCTCTCGCCGTTGTGACGCTTCCAAGCCCTTCGGTGGACGAGTACTGCGAGGCTGCAACGGTCTTCGCCAATGATGTGCTCGAAGGTTCTCTTGGTGCCAACGTCATCGTACATCCCAGGTCGGAGAAGACCTACGCGGGTGTTGCAGCGATGATCGCCAACCTCAGGTACGGAGGGATCGGTGTCAACACTTGGAGTGCATCGGTCTACCTGTTGGCCCGGTGCCCCTGGGGTGCATTCCCGGGTAACGCACCATCGGATATCGGCAGCGGAATCGGCGTCGTCCACAACGCCCTGATGTTCTCACGAGCCCAGAAATCTGTGGCCAGAGGACCATTCGCACCGAGCCACAGGACTCTTGGCAAGGGTGAATTCCATCTCGCCCCCAAGCCTGTGTTCTTCGTGTCGAACTCACAGATGCACAAGGTCGGCGAATACCTCGTCGACTACGCGGCTTCTGGCAGGACGACAGACATGTTCAAGGTTGTCGGCGCCGCTCTACGGGGTTGAGCGTTCGATCCCAAAGGTCCTGAGAGCATCGATGACCTCCCTGATGGGAAGACCCATCACGTTGGATCGTGACCCTATGACCTCGGAAACGAGCCAGCCGTCATCTCCCTGGAGTGCATATCCGCCGGCCTTGTCCAATGGTTGAGTTCGCTCGACGTAGGCAACGAGTTCCTCGTTCGTTCGTTCGTTGAACCTGACCAGCGACTCGTCGACACCGAACTCCTCAGTCTCACCATCCGTGACGGTCCATCCTGTGAGAATAGAGTGTGTCTCACCCACGAGTTCGGTGAGGATCTCGACAGCCTCGGATAGCGTTCCCGGTTTGCCGATGATGGAGCCGTTGAACACGACAGTCGTGTCTGCAGCGAGAACAACCTGGTCGTCGGATCGTTCAATGGAGCGCGCCTTGGTTTCGCTCAGTCGCAGTACGTACTCGGCAGGCGGTTCGCCTTCGATCGGAGTCTCGTCGACATCTGGCACAACCGTCGTGAACGAGACTCCTGCCGCGCCCAGGAGCAGGGCTCTTCGGGGCGATCCGGAGGCAAGTATCAATTCCATGGTCGAAGCAGGCCTATCGTGGGGCTCGTCAGGCTGAACTCGTGTTCGAAGGAAGCCTCGGGATGAGCCATTGCAGGAGCGATTCCTGGCTCCTGCTCTGGGTGGTGAATGTTCCCGGACCCGTGAGCGTGGAGACGAGTCCTTCGCCTGAGAGCATCGTGCTCTTCCAATTGCCAACCTTCTTCACATCGAAGCCGATATCTTCAGACATCGTCACGAGATGGCCCGTGTCAACCGTAAAGGTCTCACCCGGTCCGAGCGTCCACTCATCCAGAGCGCCGTAGCTGGCGATCACGAGTTGGCCCTGGCCTGAGATGCGGAGCATGATCGCGCCCTCTTTGGCGAAGAACGTCTTGGCGCCGCTCCACTTGGTTTCGATCTCGACGCCCTCTGTCGAAGCTATGTAGCCTCCACTTTGCACCTTCAGAGGTGTGTCTGGCGTGATATCGAGCACTTTCATGTCGCCTGGCAGTGATTGAGCCAAGCCGACCCTACCGCCAGCCTTGGCGTGCCACGTGTTCATGAAGAACGATTCGTTTCCGAGCATCGAGCGTCCGAGCGACTTCATGAATCCGCCCCGTGCCTTCGTCTCGAGGGTGATGTCCGTGTCCTTGTACACCATCGCGCCTGCCTCTGTAACCAGCGATTCGCCGGGATCGAGGTGGGCGGTTGTGATGGCGAATGAGGGCTGATGGGCGATTTCGAACCTGATGATGTGCTCCGTTGTCGAGGAATTCCATGATAGTGACGGATGACGGATGACGGATGACGGA
>JAMBLL010000274.1 GCA_023336765.1 Actinomycetes bacterium
CGAGCGAGGGGGATCCGCGAAGCCAACGCCGCACCGTGGATCCCCCTGCATCGGGACTTCGTCCCTCTGCAGTCCCCCTTGAAAGGGGGACGCCGGATTCGTACCAAGTACTCTCTGCCGCCATGCTCACTGACGTTCACTCCAAGACCAGGACCAGGCTCACGGGCGTTCTGTTCTCCGGGAACGCCATCATCTCGACGGCCTACATCGCCGTCGTCACTGTGTCGACACTCGTGTCAGAGCAGATCACGGGGTCGACGAGCCTGTCCGGTATCCCTGGAACCCTCGGCACCGCAGGCGTTGCTGCTGGCGCTGCCGGACTCTCAGCGCTCAGCCTTCGCATCGGGCGTAGACCGAGTTTCACTCTCGGTTTCGCCATCGCAATGGTGGGGTCGGTGTCCGTCGGGTTCTCGATAACACTCGGCAGCTTTCCGCTCCTCCTCCTCGGAATGTTCGCGATCGGTTTCGGACGCAGCGTCGGACAATTGGCGCGTTTCGCAGCTGGAGACCTCCGCCACTCCGAGCACCGCGCAAGCGCGATCAGCCTGATCGTCTGGGCATCGACCATCGGCGCCATCGCCGGACCGCTCCTCATCGGGCCGACAAGCAACACAGCCTCTGCAGCGGGGTTCGACGAACTCCTCGGACCCGTAACCGTCGGCATCATCGGCTTCGCCCTCGGGACGGCCCTGATGTTTCTCGGACTGCGCCCCGACCCCCTCACGCTTGCGATCGTCGAACGACACGAGGACCAGCATGCAGAACCGGATCCGCTCCGGACGATCCTTGATATATCAACGGTCCGGGTCGCCCTTGCCGCGATGATGATCAGCCAGTTGGTGATGGCCCTGATCATGGTCATGACACCTCTGTTCATCCGTTCCAACGATGGCACCCTCTCCACCGTTGGATGGGTGATGATGGCCCACGCACTCGGCATGTTCGCCATTGCACCGATCACCGGGCGTCTCGTGGACACGTTCGGGCCCAGGCGGATCATCGTGATGTCCGTTGTCACTCTCACCGTATCCGGCTTGATCGCTGCGGCTGCAGGTACTGCCCAAACGCCGGTTCTGATCGTCGGCTTGTTCCTCCTTGGCGTAGGATGGAACTTCGGGTTCGTTGCTGGTAGTTCGCTTCTTCAGGAAGGCCTCCCGATGGTGAACCGACTCAAGATTCAAGGTTTCGCCGATTCCATCACGTGGATCAGCGGCGCGGTTGCTGCGGCGGTTTCCGGACTGATCGTGGCAGGCACGTCCTACATGACGTTGGCACTCATCGGCGCAGCGCTCTCGCTCATCCCCCTGATCCCGCTGTACCGCTCGCGAGGTGGCTGATGTCACAGGACGACAAACCGGTGAGGGCACATGTGAAGGTGCCGAGTCGCTACAGCGTTGCCGTTGACCAGGCTGTCGCCAATACCCCGCCAGACAGGAACAGAGTTGTGGACACGTGGCGAGTCGGGGCCCTCCTGATCGTCGTGTTCGGTCACTGGCTGGCGGCGTCTGTATGGGTTCAACCCGACGGTACGACCACCGTGGTGAACACGCTCGAGTGGGTCCCCTTGGCAGCGTGGGCGACCTGGTTCGTCCAGGTCATGCCCATCTTCTTCTTCGTCGGTGGCTATGCCAACGCCGCGGCTCTCAGCAAGAGAACGCTCAATCGCAGGAGTTGGATCACGAACCGCTTCAGAAGGCTCTATGCACCCGCCGTGCCCGTGATCATCGTGTGGACGTTCCTGGCATTCGTACTGCGCCCATTCGTCGATTCCGACCTCCTGTACGCGGGTGTTCTCAACGCAACCATCCCCCTGTGGTTCCTTGCGGTCTACCTGACGCTCATCGTCCTCGCACCCATCTCCTATGCGCTTTGGAACCGGTGGGGCATGGCAACGGTCGCAGCACTCGTGGCTGGCGCGCTCACGGTGGATGTCATACACATCCACTTCGGAATCGGCTGGATCGCCTGGCTCAACCTTGTGTTCGTGTGGGGAGCTGTACACCAACTCGGGTACTGGTGGCACACCCGCAAGACGTCGGACACGAGCCTCCCACACAAGTCAGCGATCATCATATCGGTCGTGAGCCTTGCGATGTTGATCGGCGTCACATGGACTGGCCTGTACCCGGTGTCGATGCTCGATATTCCCGGTTCGAGTCTGGACAACGTGACCCCACCTACGGTCGCGATCCTCCTCCTTGCGCTCACCCAGATCGGCATGATCCTCGCAACCGCTCCCCGCGTCGAACGATTCGCCTTCCGCCCGAGAGCATGGAGGCTGATCGTTGGAACCTCCGGACTGATGATGACCATCTACGTGTGGCATCTCACCGCGCTTACCCTGGTCCTTGCAGCCGGGACCCTCCTGCTCAATGGAGCGGCCCTCTCGATCGAACCCGACACGGTGTGGTGGTGGGCCACCAGACCGACGTTCCTCATGATGCTCGTTGCAGTGACGGCCGCACTCCACATCCCGTTCGCCCGATTCGAGACAGACATCGATCGCAGAGTGAATAACAGACCAATGGTGGGGATCATCGTGGCAATGTCCGCTGGCATCGTGGTCCTGGCCGCAACATCGTACGTGTACCTCATCAACCAAGACGCCCAGATCCACTGGTGGATCCCCATCGTTGCGGTCATCACCGCAATCGTGATGAAGGCCTACCC
>JAMBLL010000275.1 GCA_023336765.1 Actinomycetes bacterium
ATTCTTCTCCTATGACCACCAACCTGTACCAGGGACTGATCGGGGACGCCGCTCCCCTTGAGACCCCAGAAACGGCCCTGACGGTCGGGGCACATCCTGACGATGCAGAATTCGGCGCTGGGGCGACTCTCTCGCGATGGGCACAGGCAGGCACCGACATCACGATGCTGATCGTCACGGACGGATCCAAGGGGTCATGGGACCCTGAAGAGGACCAGGTGGAACTCGTCGCCCGCCGCGTGAGGGAGCAGCGCGCTGCTGCCGACGTACTCGGTGTACGCCACTGCGAGCACCTCGGATATGTCGATGGCGAACTCGAATACACGATGGCGCTCCGCAACGAGATCGCGCTTGCGATCCGACGATTCACCCCCGATGTCGTGCTCACCCACGATCCGTGGCAGAGGTACCAACTCCACCCGGACCATCGCGTGACAGGACTCGCAGCGGTCGACGGTGTCATCACGGCACGCGAGCCTCTCTCGCTTGCGGACAGTGGCCTTCCGGCCCATCGGCCAGGGGCGATCCTTTTGTGGTCGCCTGATGTGCCGGACCATTCCGAACCGATCATCCGTCCCCACGGCGATCGCAAGGTCGGAGCGCTGCTGTGTCATTCGTCCCAGGGTGTCACCACCATGGGTGATCCTGATCGCGGCATCGCCCACAAGACGGAATTCATGGACAAGATCGATGCGTGGCACATCCGCAATGGCGACATGCTCGACACGGTGCCTTCCGAGATCTTCAAGCGACTGACACCATAGGGAGCACAATGGAAACCCTCGTCCTCGGATCAGGAATCGTCGGCGCAGCAGCAGCGTGGGATCTCGTTCGCCGGGGCCACGCCGTGACGGTCGCTGACGCCAATGTGGAGGCCGTCGAACAACTTGGATCGCGAGTGGGAGCCGGGGCGGTGACGGTCGACGTGACGAACAACACCGAACTCACGGCGCTCCTAGAGGCAACGGACATCGTGGTGAGCGCGGTGCCGTACCGGTATGGAGCAGCCATCGCGGCCGCTGCAATCGACACAGACACGCACTATCTCGACTTCGGTGGCAACCCGACGGTCGTTGCTTCCCAGCGTAAGCTCGATGATGGCGCACGTGCTCGAGGTCTCATGGTCGTGCCGGACTGCGGCCTCGCCCCCGGATTGGCGAATGTTCTTGCTCAGGACCTCATCGATTCAGCGGATACATTTCCTATCGAAAGCATCCAGATGCGTGTCGGAGCTCTTCCACAGGTTCCGAGAGGCACCCTCGCGTACCAGTTGGCATTCAGTGCCCACGGCCTCATCAATGAATACGCTGAGCCGTGCGAGGTACTCGAAGGAGGGGCATACTCGACGGTGGAACCACTGACACGGTTCGAGAACGTCGATTGGGAACGATGGGGACCGCTCGAAGCCTTCTCCACCGCTGGTGGCACGTCGACCATGTGTGAACGTAATCTCGGGCGCGTCACGGATCTCGAGTACAAGACGTTGCGTTTCCCAGGCCACGGATCGATCTTCAGCGCAATGCGCGAGATCGGACTATTCGACGAGTCGCCCAGGGATTTCGCCAGTCAGCGGGTCGCCCCACGTTCGGTCCTTATCGATACCCTGATCACGAACCTGCCTCGCGACGAGCCCGATCTTGTACTTATACGGGTATGGCGGTCGGACCGAAATGCAATCGTCGGGTACCAGATCGAGGACACGGCAACGGATGGAATCTCGGCGCTTGCGCGCACGACGGCGTTCCCTGCAACCGCTCTAGCGGACCTCATCTCACGAGGAGAGGTGCGACGCCCTGGGGTACTGTCGATGGGAGATGCGGTACTCGCGTCTGAACTGATGCCCGAACTCTCGGCAGTCGGAATCGAGCCAGTTGCTCTCTAGTGTCGCTGCGTGGCACCGATTCTATCGCTCGTGTCCGCATCGAAGAAGTGCAACTTCTCGGTATCGATGACCAGGCTAAGCTCGCCACCGTCGGGCACGGCAACGTCAGGACTCACGCGTGCAGTGAATTTCGTGCGATCACCAAGCGACCTCGCATCTTGGCCTGCGTCCGCTAGGAGCTCCTCGATATCAGGTGTCATGACAGGTTCGGAATCGACAAAGAAGTGCACGAAAGATTCCGAACCAAGTAGTTCGTTCACATCCGTCGTGATGGTGATCGTACGGTCAGCAGGGCCATCCTCGATACGGGAGTCCTCGAATGCTCCCGGACGGATACCAACGACCACCCGCTTGCCGAGATAGTCGTCGATTCCGGGATGAGCCTCGATAGCCACCTTCGAGACATAGATCCTGAAACCCGCGAACTTAACGAAGTAATCGTCCTCGTCCTTCGACAGCACGCCGTACACGAGGTTCATTGCAGGGCTGCCGATGAACCCAGCCACGAAGAGGTTGACCGGGTAGTTGAACAGCTCAGTGGGTGCTGCGACCTGTTGCATGTTGTAAGGACGCTTCGCAGAGACCGGACGCATCACGGCAACCCTGTGGCCGAGGGTCATAGCTTCGATCTGGTCATGGGTCACGTACACGGTGGTCGTATTGAGCCGCTGGTGGAGTCTGCCAAGTTCGGTGCGCATCTGGACACGCAACTTCGCATCGAGATTCGAGAGTGGCTCATCCATGAGGAACGCCTTTGGCTCCCGCACGATCGCCCGCCCCATCGCAACGCGCTGCCTCTGACCACCAGAGAGTGCCTTGGGCTTGCGGTCGAGAAGATCGGTGATCTCGAGCGTCTCAGCGGCCTCATTCACGCGCTCGTTGATGTCGGCCTTGGGCATCTTGCGGAGTTTGAGGCCGAACGCCATGTTGTCACGCACGGTCATGTGCGGATAGAGCGCGTAGTTCTGGAAGACCATTGCGATGTCACGGTCCTTCGGCGGAACATCGTTCACGACCTTGTCTCCGATGCTCAGCTTGCCCTCAGTGATGTCCTCGAGGCCTGCGATCATCCTCAGAAGCGTTGACTTGCCGCATCCTGACGGGCCAACGAGTACAAGAAACTCGGCATCCTGGATGGTAAGATTCACTTCTCCAACTGCTCGTGTCCCATCGGGATAAATCTTTCCAATGTCCTCAAGTGTGATCTCTGCCATGTCAATCCTCCGAAAGCGCGTCAGCCGATACCTTGAGAGACTACCACTTCTGCTGTCCGATGCTGAAGAGTCGCTAGGCTGGCGAACATGAGTGATTCGAAAGTTGCTGTAATCCCCGGAGGAACCGGGTCCGTTGGCCGTTGCCTCGTCCCGCTTCTAATCGATCGAGGGTTCAATGTTGCGGTGACGTATCTCCTCCCGGAGGAGGCAAATGCACTCGAAGAGCGACTCGACCTTGACGAGGATCGACTGATCATGCGCCGCGTCGACGTCACCGATGCAGAAGCAACCACAGCGTTCGTCAACGAAGCCGCAGAAGCATTCGGAAAGATCAACGTAATGGCGTCGCTTGTCGGTGGATGGGCTGGCGGCAGAGACGTCTCCGAGACCTCTGACGTCCGTCTCGAACGCATGCTCGACATGAACCTTCGCACCGCATGGAACGCGACCCGAGCGGCGATTCCTCACATGTCTAAGCATTGGGGCCGCATAATCCTCATGGGTTCCAAGCACGCGGTGGATACCCCGGCGGGTCAGGCAGCCTACAACATTGCAAAGGCTGGCGTGCTCGCACTTGCAAAGTCGGTTGCGGTGGAACTTCTCGATACCGAAACCACATGCAACGCTCTCCTCCCGTCTGTGATCAACACCGATGCAACCCGCGCGGCACTTCCCTACGCCGAGTACGTCAACTGGCCCCAGCCAGACGATATCGCCCAGGTCATCGACTTCCTCGCCTCCGAACGGTCCAAAGTGGTCAACGGCTCATACCTGCCGGTGTGGGGATCGGCCCTGATCTAGGCGATGAGTGCCCGAAACGAACAGGCTTCGTTTGATGTCATCGTCATAGGCTCGGGTTTCGGAGGGAGCGTTTCAGCGCTCCGTCTGACAGAGAAGGGCTACACCGTCGGTGTCATCGAGGCTGGCAAACGCTGGGACACAGCAGACTTTCCACGTACGAATTGGGACCTCCGCAAGTCGTTGTGGTTCCCAAAACTTGGCATGAAGGGGATCCAGAGGATCTCGCTGTTGCGTGATGTCATGGTTCTGTCTGGTGCTGGCGTCGGCGGCGGGTCTCTCGTCTATGCGAACACCCTGTACGAACCGCTCGCACCCTTCTATGTCGATCCGCAGTGGAGAGGCATCGCCGACTGGCGTGCCGAACTCGCACCACACTTTACAACAGCCAAACGGATGCTCGGTGTCGTCCAGAACCCGCTCGACACCCCAGCTGACGCCGTGATGCGCAGTGTTGCCACGTCGATGGGTGTCCCAGAAACCTATCACCCAACACCGGTCGGTGTCTTCTTCGGTGAACCCGGAGTGGAAGTCGACGATCCGTACTTTGACGGCGAGGGACCAAGTCGGACGGGCTGTATTTCCTGTGGCAACTGCATGGTTGGCTGCCGGTTCAATGCAAAGAACACGCTCGACAAGAACTACCTGTACTTCGCACAACGCAACGGGGCACAGGTGTTTGCCGAGCACACAGTTGTCGACCTCGAACGCTTAGGAGATGGGTGGCTCGTGACCACCCAACGATCAGGCGCGTGGTTCAACAAAGATACCCGAACGTTCCGTGCCGATCAGGTCGTCTTCTCCGCGGGAGCCCTTGGCACAACCCGCCTGCTCCTCGAACTCGCTGAGAATGGTCGCCTCCCTGGCCTGTCCCACCGTATCGGGTATCAGACTCGCACGAACAGCGAGGCACTTGTGGGGGCGGTCGCAAAATCACGTGATATCGACTACTCGGAGGGAATCGCGATCACCTCCTCGATCCACCCCGATCCGGAGACTCACATCGAGCCTGTGCGATACGGCAAGGGTTCCAATGCGCTTGGGTTTCTCGCAACGATCCTTGTCGACGGCGGTCCCGGGATGCCACGGCAACTGAGATTCCTGCGTCAGGCCGTAGCACATCCGATCACGTTCCTGAGGTCGCTCTCGGTGTGGCACTGGTCAGAACGCGGCATCATCCTGCTTGTGATGCAATCCAGGGACAACAGCCTTCGCATGCTGCGCAAAAAGGGTTGGTTCAGGACCAGACTGACAACAGAACAAGGATCTGGTGAGCCGAATCCGACCTACATCCCTGAAGCGAACGAAGCGGCAAGACTGGCCGCGATGGAGATGGGCGGATCACCTGGAAGCACGCTCAACGAGGTCCTCTTCGACACGACGACCACAGCCCACATCCTCGGAGGTGCACCCATCGGGCCAGACCGAGACCATGGTGTGATCGACAGCTACCACAGAGTTTTCGGATGCTACGGACTCCATGTCATCGATGGTGCAGCGATCGGAGCGAATCTCGGAGTCAACCCATCGCTGACGATCACCGCTATGGCTGAACGGGCGATGTCGATGTGGCCGAAGGCAGGAGA
>JAMBLL010000276.1 GCA_023336765.1 Actinomycetes bacterium
GAGACCGACACGATCGTTGGCTTCGAGGTTGGTGCAGACGATTACATCACGAAACCGTTCTCACCTCGCGAACTCGTCGTCCGGATCCAAGCTGTGCTGCGAAGGTCAGAGGTTCGGCCTGTGTCGCGGGATGTGGTCACGGTATCGGGGTTCGTGGTCGATGCTGGTCGGCGCGAGGTCACGACGCCCGTAGGGGAGACGGTTCGGCCAACTGCCAGGGAGTTCGATCTGCTGTGGTATCTGTGTGACCATGCAGGGATGGTGCTGTCTCGTGGTCAGATTCTCGAGGCTGTGTGGGGCTACGACTACTTTGGTGAGACACGGACCGTTGATGTTCACATCAAGGGGCTTCGCAAGAAACTCGGCGGTTTCCCGATCGAAACCGTCTGGGGAGTCGGCTACCGGGTGGAGCAGGCGTGAGCCGCAAGATCCTCCTCGCGACCGCAACGGTTGTCGGTGTAACGCTGCTGGTCGGTGCGATCGCTGTCGTGCTGATGGCCAGAGGGCTTACCTCAACCGCGGAAGATGAACTCGCTCGCCAAGCGCTTGTGACTGCCCAATTGATAGAGGAGGACCTCGAGGACCTCAGATTCCGGCCGGGAACCGACACACGTCAACAGGTTGACCGATTCCGCAGCGAACTCAATCGGAGTCTCGGGCGTGCTCAGGTCGTTGGTGGCCAGGACGTGATCGAGGCGGTTCTGCGTCTTCCCAACAGAACGGTGCCGATTACCGAACCGCTCATAGTGATGCCCAAACTGCCACCCGACACATCGGACGGTGATGTTGTGACGATCGAGATCGATGGCAGGAACATGCTCGTAGCTGTCGAGAAGCTCGATCTTCAACTCTTCGACATAGTTGTGGCCATCGGTCGCTTCGAGCCGTTGTTGCCTGTCAAGGAAGTCACCGTCGCTTTGATCGCAGCGCTCGGAATCGGGGCCATGCTGACGGTGTCGCTCGGTGTATGGCTGTCACGGTCCGTGGCATCGAGACTGTCGGATGTATCGGACGCTGCGCGTGAGGTCGGCTCGGGGGACCTTGCAGCGCGTGCAACCGTGTCTGGCGATGATGAGATCACCGACATGGCACGGTCGTTCAACCACATGGCAGCAGAACTCGAGGATGTGAGAGAGAGGGAACAGCAGTTCCTCATGGCGGTCAGCCATGACCTCAGGACACCGCTGACGACCATCTCAGGCTATGCGGAGGCACTCGATGCTGGGGACGTCTCTCAGGAGGACCTCTCTAGAGTGGCCGGGATCCTCCACGGCCAGACGGAGCAACTGTCTCGCCTCGTCGAGGACCTGATGGCGCTTGCAAGAGTCGACGCCAGAGAGTTCACCATGGCACCCGAGACGGTCGACATATCCCAGCTCACGAGTGGTGTGGTCGACGGCTACCGCCCAAGAGCGGACACCGCTGGTGTCTCGATTGATGTCGAGTGTTCGGAGCCGCTCCCGATTCTCGTCGATCCGCAGCGCCTGATCCAGGTGCTCGACAATCTCTTGGACAACGCTCTGCGATACACCCCCGAAGCCGGCAAGATCTCTGTCGCTTGTCGTGGGGATGGCCGCGGCACAGCGACGATCTCTGTAACCAACTCCGGCCCTGGAATCTCGCCCACCGATCTTCCGCACGTGTTCGAACGGCTCTACGTAGCGGACAGATACCGGGCGCAGCGGCCCGCTGGCTCAGGCCTCGGGTTGGCGATCGTCGCGGAACTGGTCGATGCGATGGGTGGGACGGTGTCTTGTGAGAGTGCACCGGATATCGGCACCACCTTTCTCGTGACAATCGGGTGACGCGTTCGCTCCTGGCGATATCCTCGCACGCATGCTCACGAAGATCCTCGGCAATGCCGCAGAAAGAGCGCTCGAAGCGCAAGTGAAGCTCGCTGAGTTCGTCGACGCCGCGAGCGCAGCGCCAACAGCGAGATCCCTCTCCAAAGCGTTGAGTGCTGACGGCCTGTCCGTCATCGCCGAGATCAAGCGCCGGTCGCCGTCTGCCGGTGACATAGACGTGACGCTCGATCCTGTATCTCAGGCCATCAAGTACGTGGCGGGCGGTGCCAGCGCTATCTCCGTTCTCACCGAACCGGACTTCTTCGGTGGATCCCTGGCCGACCTCGAATCTGTGAGAAACGCTGTCGATGTTCCCGTGCTACGCAAGGACTTCACACTTGACGCTGCCCAGATCTGGGAAGCTCGCGCTTGCGGGGCCGACGCCGTTCTCCTGATCGTTGCAGCGCTCTCAGACACGCTTCTGTCTGAACTGATCGATGTTGCCGCAGACGTCGGTGTCGACGCCATCGTAGAAGCCCATACCGGGCAGGAGGTCCACTCCGCCCTTGCCGCAGGGGCACGGATCGTTGGCGTGAACAACCGGGACCTTGCAACGTTCACCACCGATCTCTCCGTCGCAGAGTCCGTGGCAGAGCTACTTCCGTCCGACGTCGTGACCATCGCTGAATCCGGTGTATCAGACGTCGAAGGCGCCTGTCGCATGCGCGATGCCGGGTACGACGCCATCCTTGTCGGTGAAGCCCTCGTGCGATCCGAGAATCCCGCAGCGTTCGTTGCGGCTCTCAAGGGGGAACGATGACGTGGGTGAAGGTGTGTGGGATCACGGACACGATCGCCCTTGATGCGGTGGTATTCGGTGGTGCGGATGCTGCGGGTTTCGTGCTCGTTGAGAGTTCACCGAGGCATGTGACGGTCGACCTCGCTGCGGACCTGATGGCTGGTGTACCGCTCACGCGGTTCATCGTTGTTGTGGACATGTCCGTCGAGGATGCTCTCGTGGCGGCGGAGTTGACGGGGGCCGATGGGATCCAGGCACACGGACTCAACGCGTCTGAGGTGTCTGCCATGGCGCTCGAAGCGGGATATCTATCGCTGCGTCCGGTCAGCGTCAGCACACACGGGATATCCACGAGCCTCGAAGACATCGAACCGAGCGCAATGCCACTGCTTGATACGTTCTCACCAACCGAACACGGAGGGACAGGTGTCTCGTTCGACTGGGCTCTTATCGATGACCCAGGGCGGCCCTTCGTCCTCGCTGGGGGGCTCGGGCCTGACAACGTCGCTCAGGCCGTCGCTACTGTTGCCCCCTTCGGGGTCGATGCGTCGAGCAAGCTCGAATCGTCAAGAGGTGTCAAGGACCCTGCAATGATCAGAGACTTCATCCAGGAGGCGAAACAGGCGTGAGACTTGCGAAACCAGACGAACGGGGCAGGTTCGGTGAATTCGGAGGGCAGTTCGCTCCCGAGATACTGATGCCTGCGCTCAAGGAACTCGAAGAGGCGTTCATCGAGGCGACCGCTGACCCGACGTTCGATGAGGAACTCCAACATCTGCTGTCGACATACGTTGGAAGGCCGACGCCGGTGTACCACGCCAAGCGTATGTCCGACGAACTCGGATGCAACCTGTATCTCAAGCGCGAAGATCTTGCCCACACGGGCGCTCACAAGATCAACAACACCGTCGCACAGGCGTTGTTGACCAAGCGCATGGGTAAGCCAAGGGTCATCGCCGAAACCGGTGCGGGCCAGCACGGAGTTGCGACGGCAACGGCGTGCGCTCTGCTCGGTCTGGACTGTGTCGTGTACATGGGGGAGAAGGACATCGAGCGCCAGGCGCTCAACGTGTACCGCATGAAGCTCCTTGGCACCGAGGTCATCCCTGTGACATCGGGGACCGGGACGCTCAAGGATGCTGTGTCGGCTGCGCTACGCGATTGGGTGGCATCCGTCGAGACGACCCACTACATCATCGGTAGTGTCGTCGGTCCGCACCCGTTTCCATGGATGGTGCGTGATTTCCAGAAGGTGATCGGCGAAGAGCTCAAGGAGCAACTCGACGGGAGTCCGGGAGCCCCGACACCCGATGTGATCGTCGCCCCGGTTGGTGGCGGGTCGAACGCGATGGGGGTCTTCTATCCCTACGCAGGAGATGACGGCGTGCGACTGGTCGGTGTCGAGGCTGCGGGCCTTGGCATCTCATCCGGCAAACATGGTGCATCGCTTGGCGAAGGGTCGCCAGGAGTGATCCACGGCGCGATGACCTACATGCTCCAGGACGACTTCGGCCAGGTGCTTGAAGCGCACTCGATTTCGGCGGGACTCGACTACCCGGGTGTCGGACCGGAGCATTCGTACTTCAAGGATGACGGACTCGTCGAGTACCACAACGTGACAGATGACGATGCTGTTGCAGCGTTTCACAAGTTGTCCACGATTGAGGGGATCATCCCTGCCCTCGAATCTGCCCATGGTCTTGCTTGGATCATGGCCAACGCAGATCAGCTTCGTGGTCAGAACGTGGTGCTGAACCTTTCGGGTCGCGGAGACAAGGACGTTCAACAGGTGGCGGCGCTCTATGACTGACACAGGTATACAACAACTCGATGTGATGTTCGGACAAGCCCGGGCTGAGAACCGTGCCGTTCTCCTGCCCTACCTCACGGCTGGGATCCCCGATTTCGAGTCCTCGGTGGCGATCTTCGAAGCGATGTCTGACGCAGGCGCAGACGGTTTCGAGGTTGGTATCCCATACGCTGACCCGTTGATGGACGGCCCGGTGATCATGGCTGCAGGCGAGTATGCACTCGACCATGGGGTCACCGTCGACGTTGCATTTGATGTCGTATCCGCGGTCGTGGAACGTACGGGCAAACCGGTCATCGCGATGACCTACGTGAACCCCGTGCTTCGGCACGGAATCGATGCGTTCTTCGTGAAGGCAGCAACCGCAGGTGTTGCAGCGGTGATCATCGCTGACCTACCTGCAGACGAAGCCGCGCCGTTCAAGTCCGCTGCCGATGAGTCGGGATTGGGGCTTGTCCTGTTCGCCGCTCCCACAACGGATGACGCCCGCCTCGACCGGGTTCTTGCGGGCGACCCAGCGTTCGTCTACGGAATCGCCGAGATAGGTGTGACGGGTGAACGCTCCGAGGCGTCATCGAATACCGGTGCCCTTGCAGCCAGGATCCGTGAACGCTCCGAAGTTCCGATCGTGTTCGGCGTGGGGATCTCCACACCGGACCACGTCGCCAAGGCCTCTGAAGTTGCCGACGGTGTCATCGTGGGAACAGCCATCGTCCGCAGGGTGATGGACGCCGCGACAGGCGAAGAGGCAGCCGAGACACTTGCAACGTTCGTGGCGGACCTCGCCTCCGCAACAAGGCGCTAACCGTTCTAGCGTCAACTACGCCAATATGTTGGCTCTGGTGACGCCAGAGCGGGTGTTGACCGTGAAGAAACGTATCATCAGCGTTCATGCCGGGATGGCGGAATGGTAGACGCGGCGGACTCAAAATCCGCTGAGTGAAAGCTCGTGGGGGTTCGAGTCCCCCTCCCGGTACGACACAGCCATCAGCCAGGACCAGAGGGGACGACAGTGGGACCGCTGGACAGGATCAAGGGGATGACCGCACAGATCGCTCATGTTGACGCGGACCTCGACCAGGCTGTGGCGGAACTCGACATGCTGCGACATCTCGAGGACGATGCGGTCCGCGATGCCCTTGTGAGCGAAGGTTGGGATGACAAGGTGGACGCGAAGAACGCCAAGCGTGACGTCGATCGATGCGTGAAACGCATCAAGGGTCTCGAGAAGGACAGGGAGAAACTCGTGAAACGGCGCGCTGACATGATCGACAGGTTGGCTGCCCAATAGCCGGTACTGTTGTCACGATGCCGAAACTTGCACTCCTCGACGGACACTCCCTCGCGTACCGGGCGTTCTACGCTCTCCCTCCTGACCTCGCCACGCCTTCTGGGCAGGTGACAAACGCCGTATTCGGGTTTACCTCGATGCTCATCAAACTGCTTGACGAAGAGGCGCCCGACGCCATGGCCGTTGCATGGGACCGCAAAGAGCCGACCTTCCGAAAGGAGATGTACCCCGAGTACAAGGCGACCCGCACATCGGCACCCGACATTTTTCGCAGCCAGATCCCCCTCATCGAAGAGGTCCTCGACGCAATGGAGATCCCACAGGTGTCTGTCGCAGGATTCGAGGCGGATGACATCATCGCGACACTTGCGAAACGGGGGAGAGGTCTTGGTTACGACGTTGTGGTTGTGACAGGAGACAGGGATGCCTTCCAATTGTCGGCCGACGACCTCACCATCCTGTACACCCTGAGGGGAATCAGCGACACAGTCCATGCCACACCGGATTGGCTCAAGAAGAAATACGACATCACCCCTGATCGCTATGTCGAATACGCAGCGTTGCGTGGCGACACGTCGGACAACCTTCCAGGTGTGCCTGGCGTGGGGGAGAAGACCGCGGCGAAACTGATCAACGCGTACGACAGTCTTGAGGCGTTGTACGACGATCTTGAGTCTCAAACACCGAAACTGAGAGAGAACCTCGAGACCGCTCGTGATCAGGTGTTCCTCAACCGCACGATGATGACCATGCTCAACGATGTTGAGACCGGCGATATCGACCCGGACGCACTCGTGATCGAACCGTTCGACCGCGACGCCGTCCGAACACTGTTCGATGAACTTGCGTTTGCGAGCCTGTGGAAGCGACTTGAGGACCTCGGCGGCGTTGGTGCATCCGAGAGCGATCAAATGGATGTCGAAGTGATCACCGCAACGACAATCGACCGCGCAAGCGAGGCGTTCGCAGGGCCTTCGGTCGCCGTGGAGCCCGTGTGGGCAGGCGACGAGTTGACAGGCATCGTGTGCGCTGGCTCACCCGCGGTCTTCGTTCCGCTCGAGCTTGTATCCGATGTTCTCGAACGGGACAGCGACCCAGTTCACATCGTGGGCCACGGCACGAAGCCACTGCTTGTTGCACTCCTCGAGGCTGGCATAGAACCGCCAACGGTCGACTTCGACACCATGATCGCCGCTTACGTGATCAACCCCGCCCAGAGGGCACCCTCGCTTGAAGACCTTGCCTTCAAGGAACTGGGACTCGACGTTGCTGGCGAAACGGATGAAGCCGATGCAACACCCCAGGGCGCGTTCTCGTTCGCGGAGGTATCGGTCGACCTCGACGGTCCTGCACGGCGCGCTGTCGCCGTGGGGATGATGTCCGAGCCCCTCCACGAGCAGCTCGAGGCACGGGGAAGTGCAGACCTCTTCTCAGAGATCGAGGTGCCACTCATCGTGATCCTTGCAGACATGGAACACGCAGGAATCGGTCTGGACACCGCCTTTCTGAGCGAATTCCGCATTGACCTCAACGACCGCATCGCGGCTCTCGAGGTGGCGATCCATGAGCACGCGGGGAGGCAGTTCAACATCAACTCAACACTGCAGCTGCGCAGTGTGCTGTTCGACGAACTTGGTCTTCCAGTCAGCAAGAAGACTCCGAAGGGTGCCCCTTCAACTGACGCGTCTGTACTCGAGAAACTTGCAGACCAGCACGAGATCGTTGCGGATCTACTGAAGTTCAGGGAACTTGACAAGCTCCGATCGACGTACGTTGATTCATTGTTGAACCTCGTCGACGAAGATGGAAGGGTGCGCGGCCGTTTCAACCAGACGGGCGCCGCAACGGGTCGGCTATCCATGGAACGTCCGAACCTGCAGAACATCCCTGCACGCTCCGAGGAGGGAAGAGCGATTCGGCAGGCATTCATTGCCGAGCCAGGGAGCACATTCCTTGTCGCTGACTACTCCCAGATCGAACTGCGGATCCTTGCGCACTTGTCACTCGATGTTGGCCTCATAGACGCCTTCCTCAACGATGTCGATATCCACGCGGCCACGGCTGCCAGGGTGAACGATGTTCCCATCGAGGACGTGACGGACGCGATGCGTCGAACGTCCAAGATGATCAACTTCGGGTTGCTCTATGGAATGGAGGCGTACGGACTCGCGCAACGGCTCGACATCTCGCGTGCACAAGCCCAGGGTCACATCGACACGTACTTCGAGCAGTTCCCAGAAGTACGCGCCTACATGAGTGGGATCGTCGACCAGGCACGAGACACCGGGTACACGACGACCATCGAGGGCCGACGTCGCTATCTACCGGAACTCAACTCGCCCCGCACACGTGATCGGCAGATGGGGGAGCGAATGGCACTCAACGCACCGATCCAGGGATCTGCTGCTGACATCATCAAGAAGGCGATGATCAACCTTGATAGGGAACTCGACGCAGCGAACCTTTCTGCCCGCATGTTGCTCCAGATCCACGATGAACTCGTCCTCGAAGTTCCCGAAGATGAACTGGACGAGGTCCGTGACCTCACCGTTGCAACCATGCAGGGAGTGGCGAAACTTCACGTGCCCCTCAAGGTGTCGTACGGGATCGGCCACACGCTCGCCACTGCTGGACACTGAAAGCGTTGGCTATTGGCTGTTCCGCGCGATACCATACCCGCGCCTTGCGAGGAAGCGTTGACGCGCTCGAAGGCAGAAATTGTAATCAAGGAGACCAACCCTTACATGCCCACCGACAACGATCAGGCTCTCGCTGAAGCCAGCGAAGAGATAGCCGAGACCACCGCAGTTACCGAACCTCCGACCGAGGAAGTTATAGAAGCAGTCGTAGAAGAGGTAGCGGAGACCGCTGCCGCCGAAGCTGCCGAGGTGGAAGAGACAGAGCCCGTAGCGACCGAAACGACCGAAGAAGTTGTCGTGGAGGAAGCTCCTGCAGCCCAAGCGGATGCCCCGGTGATTGAGGCGACCGAAGAAGTTGTCGTGGAGGAAGCTCCTGCAGCTGATGCGGATGCCCCGGTGATTGAGGCGACCGAAGAAGTTGTCGTGGAGGAACCTCCTGCAGCCCAAGCGGATGCCCCAGCGACTGAGGCGACCGAAGAAGTTGTCGTGGAGGAAGCTCCTGCAGCTGATGCGGACGCTCCAGCGACTGAAACCGTGGTCGAGGCCACCGAGGACTCTGAGGCAGTGACTGTCAAGCCAGCGCCACGGGGCGACCGGCCTGCGATCAGTGCACCCAAGTCCATCGGCGACGTGCCAGACGACATGACCGCTGAGGATTTCGCTGCTGCCGTCGAACAGACCGTCTTCGAGTTCAAGGAAGGCGACATCGTCGCTGGTGTTGTTGTCAGGATCGATCCCGACGAGGTGCTCGTCGACATCGGGTACAAGTCAGAGGGTGTGATACCCCCGCACGAGCTCTCCGTACGGAACAACTCGAACCCGCAGGATGTCGTGAAGGTTGGAGAAGAGATCGAAACGCTCGTCCTCCAAATGGAGGACGACCAGGGCCGTCTCGTGCTCTCCAAGAAGCGCGCTCAGTACGAGCGAGCCTGGGGTCGTATCGAGCGGATCATGAACGAGGGTGGAACCGTTACCGGGTCCGTCATAGAAGTTGTCAAGGGTGGCCTCATCGTCGACATCGGCCTGCGGGGCTTCTTGCCTGCATCGCTCGTCGACCTACGCCGTGTCCGTGACCTCCAGCCGTTCGTCGGGGAACCGATCGAGGCGAAGGTCATCGAACTCGACCGCAATCGCAACAATGTCGTGCTATCACGCCGTGCGTACCTTGAAGAGGAGCAGGCAGAGCAGCGCCACGCGTTCCTCGCAGACCTCAAAGAGGGCGACGTCCGCACGGGTGTCGTTTCGAGCGTCGTCAACTTCGGTGCGTTCGTTGACCTTGGCGGTATGGACGGACTTGTCCACGTCTCCGAGCTGTCATGGCGCCATGTCAACCATCCTGGCGAGATCGTCACGGTTGGAGACCAGGTGAAGGTCAAGGTTCTCGAGGTCGATTACGGCCGCGAACGGATCTCGTTGTCTGTTCGCCAGACGGCTGAAGATCCCTGGGAGACATTCGCCCGGTCAACAGAGATCGGTGACGTCACAGACGGCAAGGTCACCAAGACCGTGCCCTTCGGAGCGTTCGTATCCGTCGGCGAGGGCGTTGAGGGCCTCGTCCACGTGTCTGAGATCGCCATGCATCACGTAGAAAGCCCAGAACTTGAGCTTTCGATCGGTCAAGAGGTCAAGGTGAAGGTCACTGAGGTCGACACCGAAAGGCGCAGGGTCAGCCTCTCCATCAAGCAGGCCCTCCCCGACTGGGAAGAGCGCTCGACCTGGACCGAACGCGAGCCAAGTCGTGGCGGCGGTGGAGACCGTGCGCCGAGGCGTCGCGAATTCCAGCGTGAGGACGAGACCCCTGATGAGCCGACGTTCTCTGCCGGTTCATCGCTCGAGGCGATCCTGCAGGAACTCAAGGAACGCGGCATCGGTCGCAATTGATCCTGACGCTGCCGGTCTGTGAACAGGCTGGCAGCGTGAGCGGTTTCGTGTCACACGAGGCTTGTATCGTCGAGGCATGAGCACGATGTCTGACGCCATGGATCATCCCGTCATCCTTCTCGGAGGCGGAATCGGCGCGGGTAAGTCGCGTGTCGCTTCGGTGTTCGCAGAAAGAGGTTTCGAGGTGACCGAGGCCGACAAAGTGGGTCACGACGTCCTCAGGACGAACACCAACGCTGTTGCAGCCGTTGCCGACGCATGGCCCGAAACGGTGGATGATGGTGTTATCGACCGAGCAGCACTGGCGCGGATCGTCTTTTCTGATCCTGATGCGTTGGCAACACTCGAGGCGATCACGCATCCAGTGATCAGCCAGACGCTCCTGGAGCGAATCGAGACGTCTAGCGAACCAGTCCTCATCGAAGTGCCGCTGATGAAGGTTCTCGCACAGGGCCCGTATCTTCGGGTGGCCGTAGTTGCAGATGCACAGACTCGCGAAGATCGTGCCGTTGCGCGCGGATCGCAACGAGATGACGTGCGGAGACGGATGGGCCATCAACCCTCGGACGCAGAGTGGACCGCCTGGAGCGATCGTTCCATCGACAATTCTCAGGAGTGGGATCACACCGAGGTACGGGTGCATGCCCTGATCGACGAGGTCCTTGACAATGGCTGAATCGAGGCCGTTCGAGGTTGTTTCTGATTTCTCTCCAAGTGGGGACCAACCTGAGGCGATCGCCCGTCTCGTGGAGGGAATCGAGCGTGGCGACCGTTTCCAAACGCTGCTCGGGATCACGGGCAGCGGCAAGTCTGCAACGATCGCGTGGACGATCGAACAGGTTCAGAGGCCCACACTGGTGCTCGCACCGAACAAGGCTCTTGCCGCACAACTCGCCAATGAGTTCCGCCAGTTCTTCCCTCACAATCGGGTCGAGTACTTCGTGTCGTACTACGACTACTACCAACCCGAGGCGTACATCGCCCAGACGGACACCTATATCGAGAAGGAGTCGACCGTCAACGACGAGATCGACAGACTCCGCCATGCCGCAACCGCGGCGCTCCTGACCCGTCGCGATGTCATCATCGTTGCGTCGGTGTCAGCTATCTACGGGCTTGGCTCTCCTGAACACTACGAGGGTCAATTGTTGCGTCTCGTTGCGGGCGTCGAGTTCCCCCTTGACGAGGCGATCAAGCGGTTGGTCAACATCCAGTACGACCGCAACGAGGTGAGTCTCACAAGGGGCACGTTCAGGGTGAAGGGAGACACACTCGAGGTGTTCCCCACGTACGACGAGACGATCACCAGGATCGAATACTGGGGTGATGAGGTCGAGCGGATCTCTCGCATGAACCCGATCACTGGCGAGGTGATCGAGGAGATGGATCAGGTCTGGGTCTACCCAGCAACGCACTATGTCACATCGAAGGAGATTATCGACAGGGCGATCAGCGGGATCCAGGTCGAGTTGCAGGGTCATCTCCACGACCTCGAGTCGAAGGGGAAGATGCTCGAAGCGCAGCGCCTTCGCATGCGTACCCGTTACGACATAGAGATGATGCAAGAGGTCGGCTACTGCTCCGGTATCGAGAACTACTCACGCTAT
The DNA here is from genome assembly GCA_023336765.1 of Actinomycetes bacterium. Classification (GTDB taxonomy): domain Bacteria; phylum Actinomycetota; class Acidimicrobiia; order Spongiisociales; family UBA5794; genus JAMBLL01. The sequence continues at coordinate 11,812 of JAMBLL010000276.1, forward strand.
CTGGACGGGAGACAACCGGGGGAAGCTCCGTTCACGCTCCTCGACTATTTTCCCGATGACTTCCTGATGGTGCTCGATGAGAGCCACGTGAGTGTTCCCCAGATCAGCGGCCAGTACGCAGGGGATCGCTCTCGAAAAGAGGCCCTCATCGAACACGGTTTCCGCCTGCCGTCAGCGCTTGACAATCGGCCGCTCACGTTCGAGGAGTGGTACGACAAGATCGGCCAGACCGTCTTGATGTCTGCAACACCCCGAGAGTGGGAATTGAGGGAGTCTGACCAGGTCGTCGAACAGGTGATCCGGCCGACGGGGCTCGTCGACCCTGAGGTGATCGTACGCCCGACCAAGGGCCAGATCGATGACCTCGTCGGCGAGATCCAGACGGCGGCCGCGAACGACCAGAGGGTGCTTGTCACCACGCTCACCAAGAAGATGGCAGAGGACCTATCTGACTACCTCCTGGAGTTGGGCGTCAGGGCGCGGTACCTGCATTCAGATATCGACACGCTTGAACGTGTACAGATCCTGCGGGACCTGCGTCTGGGTGAATACGACGCTCTCATCGGGGTGAACCTCCTGCGAGAAGGACTCGACCTTCCTGAGGTCGCCCTTGTTGCGATCCTCGATGCCGACAAGGAAGGATTTCTTCGTTCGGGTACCAGCCTCATCCAAACGATCGGACGGGCTGCACGCAACGTTGATGGATTCGTGCTCATGTACGCGGACCAGGTGACGGACTCGATGCGTAAGGCGATCAACGAGACCAACCGCAGGCGAAAGCGTCAGATGGAGTACAACGAGGAACACGGCATCGATCCTCAGACGATCCGCAAGAAGGTGTCGGACATCCTCGATCTCATCCAGAGCAGCGACGCACCGAGCGTCGACTCGAGGGCCCGTGAGCTACGGCGCAAAGAGAACCTCGATCTGACAACGCCGGATCTGAGACGGTTGATCCAGACCCTCGAGGAGGAGATGAACGAGGCGGCTGTCGAGCTTCGTTTCGAGTACGCCGCCAGGTTGCGGGACGAGATCAACGATCTCAAGAGGGAACTGCGCGAGATCATGGAAGCAGCC
>JAMBLL010000277.1 GCA_023336765.1 Actinomycetes bacterium
ATCCATGCATCGATCGCTGGGACGAATTCTTCACGAAAACGGATGCGGAGGAATCCAGATACGGTTCCTGGTATCGCCTCGGCCAACCCGGCCTCAATCGAGGGGATCTCGCCCTCCTTCGCCTCCGTTGCGAGCGCTTGAATCCAGTCGAGGTACATGGCAACATCGATCTGTGCCAACTGGCCTGCGGAGGTGTCCGCCCGCGTGGATTCCGTGCGTGCTGCTCCAGCTTCGGAGAAGTTGATCGCCTGTGTGCCGCCCCACTTGCCGGCCTGGAACGCTGACCAAGCTGTGAGGATCGTCGCTATTGCGATGGCGATGGTTGCGACGAGTTCAACACGGTCTGAGGTGTGGAAGAACCCCTTGTGCTCGTCGTGGGGAGTCTCGTCTACGGAGGTCGATTCGTCAGTCATGCGGCGATGCTAGACCAACTGTGAAACCAATACTCGACATTCTTGGTGTCCAGCGGATAGGGATCGGCCGTTTTCCGTCTTCCGTTCTCCGTTTTCCGAATGAAGCCGAGACGTCGGCTCTGGTAGTGGGCTTCTGACTGTGAATGTGGGCGACCCGCATCACCTATCAGCGCGGTCCCCTAGACGAACGGCGCTGGTTCGAGATGGCGCTCAAGGATCCTCCACACAGATGAGTGTGCCAATTCGTACTTCATCGATCGAAGTGTGGCAAGGAACGTCGGAATCGCAGCGGACACGGACATCGGGTTGGGCCGCGCGAGATCGAGGACGTGTTCATCGGGCCGCAGGACCAGGATCTCGGTGGCGGGCCACGCTGCACGGATCTTGGCGATCTCTGTCGCAAGGGCGGTACGCCCCACCCTGTCGAACACATCTTCATAGAAGTGGCCGGAACTTCTCGGTGAATTGGCTGCGAGAGGCGCCACGATCAGCACAAGATCCAATGGTTCCGGAAGCGCAAGGACAAGATCTGCCGAGGTGCCAGAGGCAAGGCCGCCATCGGCATACCAGCGATCGTTGATCTTCACGGGTTCGTACACGAACGGCACGGCGCTTGAGGCTGCAACTGCCTCAGCGAGGGGGACCTCTGGAGCCGCTTGAGTCCCGAACGGTGTTCTTGAACGGGCTTCCAGATCGTACGCGACGATCGCTGTGGGCCGTTCTGGCCACGATTCAGCCATGGCGCCCGCTGTGTCCGTTACCCACGCTGCGATGCCGTCGGTGCGGTAGATGCCGGGGCTGCCGAGAGCTACGTACAAGCTAGGTCGGCGCAACGCCGGGAGGAGGCCCTTTTTCAACCAGCGGATACCGCCGCGTGGCGCACCGCGCCGATACAAGTACCCGCTAAGCCAGTCGTGGATCTCCTCTTCCGTCTCACCCGTTCCAACGAAGGTGTCAGGATGTACGGCATCTGCGCGAATCATCGCTGAAACGAACGCTCCACCGGAGGTCCCTATGACAACATCGGCAGTGTTTGGATCCCATCCAGTCGCCATCTCAAGCGCCATGATGGTTCCGAAGTGGAATGCTGCGCCTGTGATTCCGCCAGCGCCAAGTACAAGTCCTACCGTGCTCACCCGCAGCATCCTACAGCCGGCCGCCCACAGACGGCACAAGACAGACCATGAACGAGGTCGAACTACCAGATGCCAGGTACGCTTCCGGCATGTCCCAGCAAGAGCAGATAGCGACGTTTCTCGACCAACTCACACACCACGACGGGTTCGCACCCTTGTCGGCTGAGAAGCTGCCTGTGGACCCGGCTACGGGCCGTGCAGTGTTGATCGCAGAGGACGGTGTCGTCATGGCTCTGGGCGCTGTTGCATCACACACTCACAACGACGGTTCCAAGCACTGGGCACTCGAGACAGCCGTGCAGCCTGGAATGCGATTCCCGACATTTGAGGCTGCAGTTCTCGATGCCTCGTTCGCACTCGTTGGCACGGCTGAGCCGCTCAGCGTGTGGTCCCGGCGGTCTTCGCTCGACAGTGCGCTCACGGGTATGGGTTTCGTCGCCAACCGCACTCTCGTTTTCCTTGTCGTTCAACTTCCTCTCGATGCTGGGCCTGCACCGACCAAGAATCATCGGATTCGAAGCTTCAGTGACGGCGATGTTGCCGACATAGTCGCCGTAAACCGGACGGCATTCGAGGATCACCGTGAGGCTGGTGCTCTTGACATCAAGGAGATGAGCCGATATCAGTCAGAGCCGTGGTTCGATGATGCTGGAATCTTCATCGCTGAGGACGAAAGCGGGAGAACCGTTGGCTTCTGTTGGACGAAGGTCCATCCCAACGGTGACGGTGAGATATTCAGGATCGCGGTCGATCCACGATATCAGGGGCGTGGACTGGGTGTTGCCCTGCTTGGGGCCGGTTTCAGCTACCTGTCAGGGAGATCGGATGTCCTCAAGGGAGTCCTCTGGGTCGATAAAGCGAACACCGCAGCTATGCAGCTGTACCGCTCGATCGGCATGACACGCGACGGGTCGAACCGTGAGTTCTCCCTGGGTTAACTATCCGAAGGGTTGGCCGCAGGACGAACAGTGGTCGTCCATCTCCCGGGTAGATGCCGAACACCACGGACATGGAAGGTCTGAAGTCTCCTCCAATGGGGTGAATCCCAGCAACACAGATTTGTCTGAGGCGACCGATCTTCCCCCGATCGCCACGAGCGCCACAGTCACCAGGACTGCTGCAAATGCCATCTCCAACATCACGCCTCCTTTGCTCCTGGCACCAATCTAGATGCGGAACGCGAAAAACTGCGGTATTTCGGGTATCAGCCATCAGCTATCAGTCGTCAGCCGTCAGC
>JAMBLL010000278.1 GCA_023336765.1 Actinomycetes bacterium
GGCATGATCGAGGACCTCCCCCTGGAAGATGCCGCGGTGGACGTGGTGATCTCGAACTGTGTCATCAACCTCTCCGCAGACAAACCGGCGGTCATCTCTGAGATGTTCCGTATCCTCAAGCCCGGAGGGCGGATCGGTATATCGGACGTTGTTGCGGACAACGGACTCTCAGACGAAGAGAGGCTTGAGAGAGGCAGTTGGGTCGGATGTATCGCAGGAGCCCTCAGCTTCGATGAGTACGCCAGGGAACTTGCCACGGCAGGTTTCGCAGATATCTCCATCGAGTCGACTCATGTCGTCGCCGATGGCATTCACTCGGCAAAGGTCAAGGCAACAAAGCCGTCCTAGATGCCGCAGCGGCCGCTATCAGTCGTCTGTATCGATGACAACGTCGATCACCGTTCTGTACCGGGACCGGATGCTCTGACGGCTACTGGTTGAGAGCACAACGATGCCGTCGAACTCCTGGATTCTATCGAGCAGGTAGCTCACTTCTTGGTTCGCGTACCGATCGTGGGCATCCTTAACATGTGTGCGCTTTCCCAAGAGAGCGTCAGCCTCGTCGAAGAAGAGGATCGAATCGGCCGCGTCCGCCTCCTTGAAGAGCCTGCTCAGGTTCTTCTCCGTCTCGCCGATGTACTTCGATACGACCTGAGAGAGGTCGACACGTCGAACCGGTGATCCTGTCTCAGATGCGAGCAATTTCACAGCCATCGTCTTTCCAGTGCCAGACCTTCCGCTGAACATGACAACAAGTCCGCCACTCGACTTGGACGTCTCAGCGACGCTCTTGACCTGATCTGCGGTGGACATCACGAACCTTCCGTAGCCGGATTGATACTCGACGACCATACTCGGACGCTCGAGACAACCTAGCTGTACAAGTCTGAGATCTCAACGGCGAAGTGGCCAACGATGGTCGCCCGGTGTTTAGCCCCGGTCGCATCGCGTTCGCCCTTTTCAACTGAGAGCGCCCGCGGGAGAAGCCCAACACGCCGCACCTGTTCAGCGCGGGCGAATCGCCTGTTCACCACCTTCACAACGGCCTGGACGTGCGAGAGGGCAGCGTCGCGACTATCGAACGAGTCGTCGACAGAGACCATTATGCCCAGCTGGTCGTACCCGTCTCCGACGAGGACCGCGTTGATCACCGACTCATCATCCTCGATCAGCGGCTCGATCGCGGCGGCGTCGACGTTCTTCCCCCCGCTTGTGACAATGATGCCCTTCTTACGGCCAGTGATCGTCAGCATCCCATCGGAGCCGTAGGCTCCGAGGTCGCCGGTGTGGAGCCAACCGTCGCGCAGCGCGTTCGCGGTTGCGTCCTCGTCATCGAGGTACCCCAGAAAGACGCTGCCACCTTTGATCAGGATCTCGCCATCGTCGGCAAGCACTATTTCGACGCGGGGCATCGGATGCCCGACCGTTCCGAACCGGGTCGCCCCCTCCCTGGTGATGGATGAAGGCCCCGTCGATTCCGATAGTCCGTAGACATCCCGAATGACGATGTCCACACCAGCGAAGTACTCGAGCATCTCGGGGTCTGGTGTCGCAGCACCCGTGAATGCGAGCCTGGAGTTCTCGAAGCCCATGATGCTTTTCACCATGTCTGAGAACAGGTTGCTCGCCAGTGCGCCGCTCGCCTTCTGGTACCCAGAGAGCTTCTTGCCTGCGTTCCGGGTCGCGATGTTCTTTCGATTCACCTTCATCGCCCAGGCAGCGACCCGACGTTCAATGCCCGCCAGACCGTCGACCTGCTTGCGCAGTCCTGCCTCTAAGCCTGACCACACGAGTGGGACACCGAAGAAGATGGATGGTTGGATCTCAGGAAGGCCAACCCTGACACGCCCGAGCGACTGTGAGAACGCAACGGGATACCCGGTGAGGGCAGGGGCGAGGATCGTGAAGATCTGTTCGGCGATGTGGGAAAGCGGCAGGTAGGACAGCGCACTGTCAGACTGTGTCACATCAAAAAGATCGACCGACGATTGCGCTGCGAACACAAGGTTCTCATGCGACAACACGACGCCCATTGGTCGTCCGTACCCGGCCGCCGTAAAGATCACCGTGCCAGGTTGTTCGGGATCGATCGCATCGAGCCGGTCAGAGAGTGTGGCGGTATAGCCGGTCTCTCCCCGTTCGAGGAACTCATCCCACCCGACGATCCCGTCTGGCGCATCCTCAACGACGATGAGGAGTTCGAGGTCGTCAAGGGCCTCGGTATCGATCTTCCCTGCCAGAGATGCGGTCTGGCACAGGACGACCCTGGCATTTGACCGCTCCAGCATCTCTGAGATCTCTTCCGCGGTACTCGCGTAGTAGAGACCAACGGGGACCGCACCGACAGCCATCGTCGCAACGGAGAAGATCACCCACTCGGGAGTGTTGTACGAGAGGATGGCAAGCCGGTCGCCGGGCTGGATACCAGATGCGATCAACGCTCTGGCTGTTCGCTCCACCGATGCACCGTATTCGCCCCATGTGATGGGTTCCCAGTCATCACCAACGCGCCTGATCAGCGCGGGATCGTCCTTCAGTCCAATTGCGTTCGCCAGAACGCGGTGCGGTATCGTCTCCACAGCCCTCCATAGCTCACTCCCGGTAACTCTATCCCGATCTGTTCTGGCCTAACTCTGCCACACATGGATCAGCGAATTCACCCAAGAATGGACGGGTCGGGGGGTACGTCGACCGCGTACTGTTGCAGGATCTCGAGTGGGACGATGTCGAGGACCTTCTCGTGTGTTGATGCGAGGACAACGGGTGCGGCAGAACCGTCGTTGTGGGCACGGAACCAGTTTGGAGCGGTGACACACCAGCGATCGCCAGGGACGAGGCCTGGGAAGTGGTACTGAGGCATTGCTGTCCTCAGATCGTTACCGATACCGGCCTGATGCTCGAGGAACTCCTTCGTCACAACAGCACAGATCGTGTGGCTGCCACGATCCCTGGGGTCCGTATTGCACGATCCGTCACGGAAGAACCCTGTGACAGGGTCGATGCTGCACAGACCCAACTCTCCCCCAAGGACGTTCTTCGCTGACGACTCACTCATCGGTCGATCATACCTCCGCAAAGTCGGGTGATCAGGGCTTTGGCGTCAGTTGGGGGTGATTGCCCTTGTGGCTGCATAGGCGCCGAGGAAGACCACAGCCACCCCGGCTATCGCTATCGGTTGCACCACCTCGTCACGGAACACAACACCGAGGATGATCGCCACGACAGGGATGAGATAGGTCGTCGTGGTCATTCGTGGACCGCCCACCCTGCCTGCAAGCGTGGTGGCCAGCACCCTCGCAAGACCCGTTCCCACAACACCAAGGATCATGACCGCAACGACCGAAGACATCGTGAACTCAGATGATGAGAACCCGAAGGCTGCGACAGGTGCAAGGAGGAAGCTTGAGATCACGAGCGACCACAGCACAACCGTGGGACCTCCGTACTTCTGCTGGAGCGGCACGATCAGATTCGAATTGAGGCCATACCCGAAGATCGCCAGGACGACGAGCAGGACACCGAATGGCGCAGCCCTCGCGCCGCTGAGCGACGGCGCAGTCATCATGACGATGCCCACGAATCCGAGTCCGATGCCGATCACCTGGGCCTTCCCTGGAAGGCTCTTGAGCATCACACTTGCGATCACCAGCGCGACGATCGGTGTCCCGGCTGTCACCATGCCCGCAACAGCAGAGTCGAGGTCAGTCTCTGCAACGGCGAAGAGCAATGCTGGTGCGGTATTCCCTGCAAGGGCAACGATAGCGAATCGTCCCCAATCTGATCGATCTATGCCCTTCCTCGCCATCGGGAACGCAGCGAGCGCGAGCGCACCCAAGGCAACCCTGGCAAAGGCCACAACGCCCGGTGCAAGGTGTTCCACACCGAGGGCGATCCACAGGAACGCTGAACCCCATATCAGCCCGAGCGTGAGCGTGAGGCTCCACTCGGCAGGACCATACGCCCCGGGGTGTGATCCGACGTCTGTGAGCGGCGTGGGTATTCGACGTTCGGAATTCTTCATTCTGGCTGACGGCTGAATAGATCTAGATATTCCTCAGCCATACCGAAATAGTCGAAATCGACAACCCCCTCATCGACCTGGATCAAGCACCACATGGTGTTCCAGCAGAGGAATACGGGGATCATGAGGTCAAGGCCTCGGCGCAGTTCGGGTGTCACCTCGCCGTAGTAGGTCCCGAGTAGAAGGTCGCGGCCTTCGCTGTCGAGGTTGAGGCCGACACCGGCAAGGTCGTACAAGGGATCCCCCATCCCGGCATATTCCCAGTCGATCAACCACAGGTCTCCGTCATCGAGAAAATTCAGGTGGTACGGGTCGTTGTGGCACACCGCGAGCTCGTCTTGTGCCAATACCCGCCGCTCCGTATCAGCGATCGCCACGAGGTCAAAAAGACCACCGAGCCTTGCCGGCAGTCGGGCACCTCGCTGGTCGAGAATGGCTCTCCAATGTTCGATCACCGCGAACGGGTCGAATACACCTTCGATCGAGGGCAGGGCATGGACGTCGTGCATGCGACGCGCAACCCGAACGACCATCTCTGGAGCCGTGAACTGCTCGATCGTCGGCGGTTCCGCGTCAGGCAGATACCTGATGACCGCATGCCCCTCCGGCTGGAGGAAGGCAACGACCTCCGGGGCGAACCCTGCATCGTGAGCATGGCGTGCGGCGGCTTCTTCACGTCCTCTGTCGATCCCGAGTGATTCTGCGTTGTCGCATCCGTGGCGCACAACGAACATCTCTCCATCCGCGTTGACGAGATAGTTCGTGTTCGACAGACCACCGGGGAGCATCGACACGGTGACCGTCTCAGCGTTTCTGATCGCTGGCACATCGGCAACGAGTCTGGTGAAGATGGGGTCATCGGTAGGTACATCCACGGTGCCAGAGGGTACCCGACCAGCTGTCACCGATTCTTGCGTGAACCACGCCA
>JAMBLL010000279.1 GCA_023336765.1 Actinomycetes bacterium
CGAACCTTGTACTGGGCGACGAAGAAGTGAGATGACCGGTCACAGTCAGGCTGTCCAACCGCAACGCGACCGTATCGAAGCTGGCAGGTTCCTAGCTCTTGACGCTCGGCTGTTGGTCATCGGCTGATTCCTCGTGACTATCGACTGGTCTTGAGGCACTGGCCGAGAGCCATTCTGTCAGGACCACGATCGCGATGACGCCGATGATGACCAACAGGATGATCCCGACGGAAAGGGGTGGCCCGATGAGGAGAATCCCTGCGCCGATGATGACCGTGAGCCATTCGATGAGCCTGCGGTGGTGCGCCACGAATTCGGTGATCTCGGAAGGTTCTGACGCATCCGACTGCGTACGTCGAGCGGCATTGACGAAAGAAGCGCGTACCGAGCGTGCACGTTCTGAATTGCCCATGACCCAACCCGCAAACGCAACTGTTGCACCGAGGAGGAGCACTATCCACGATCTAGCGACAAACCGTTGGAAGATGATGTCCCAAGCTGCAAGAGCGCCGGCTTCCGTGATGGAATCATCGATCCCACCGGTGATAGCCGAACGAAGGAAGCGCAAGTTGATCAGGGACACGAGCATCGCGAGGATGGTTGCCCCACCGATCCAAACGGAGATACGACGCCGGTTGGTGGCGACGCCGTAAGCGAGGGCGAGAAGCCCCAGAGTGATACCCATCACTGCCCAACGAATAGCGGTGATGATCTGGACGATCGAGTGGATCAGTCCGGAGTCAGGGAGTTCGAACAGTTCCACCTTCAGTTCTACGTCGGCATCCTCAAGCAGGTCGAATCCAGATTCCTGGAGTCTGTCGTTCACCTGAGCACCGATCGTTGAGAGGTCGAGAACGGCGGTTCCCTCCTCAGCGATGAGGACATCGCCATCGAACAGGCCGATATATGTTGTGGCGGCCTTGTGGGAGGTCGTAAGTGCGAATCTCCACACCTCCGTGAAGGCGTCGGCCTTGATGATCTCTGCAACAGCTTTTGTAACAAGGCCCTCGACGCTTGTGGTCAGCGGTGAAGCGATGAAGGTGAGATTCTCCGGGAGGGTCTCGGCGATCCTTTCCTCGACATCGAAGGTCTCAATGATTCCTGCCGAGACCTCCTGAGCCAGAGCCAATGCCACATCGGGATGGCCTGGAAGATCCTCCAGAGTCGCTACGAACACGTCCCGATCAACGACCGTCGTGATGATCCACCCGGTGTAGTTCGCTGCGATCAGTGAGAACCCAAAGAGGACGGCGACGACGATCGCTATCCCCTGGCGCATGGTGTTGTCCTTCTTAGATGAAGTGTCTGTGGATTGTTGTTGTGACATGAAACCAAGATAGTAGGTTCTTGGTTGTCCACGACAAGAAAGACCGATCAGGCCTGGGAGTCCAAAGTTGGCCTTTGCGACCTCCACCTCCTAGTATGTCCCTCAGCTGAGCATGGGAGTGCACATGGGAGATATTGACTGGACATACCTGCTGTTCAAATTCGATGGCAGGATCAACAGAGCGAAGTTCTGGGCAGGCTCGATTCTGATCTGGGGAATCTACATGCTGTGGCTCATCGCCGTCGTTGCTGCCATCAACGTTTCTTCGACGGCTGGAGCTCTCATCGGATTCCTCGGCATCATGGTCTGGGTACTGGCGATCTGGAGTGGGTTGGCGATCTCCATCAAGCGTTGGCATGACAGGGGTAAGTCCGGCTGGTGGGTCTTCATCGGGGCGATCCCTCTCATCGGTTTCCTCTGGGCGATTATCGAGACAGGCTTCCTCGAGGGCGACCTTGGCCCCAACGAGTACGGTCCGAACCCCCTCGACATCTGAGTCCCGGCCATTTGCTTTTCTTCCTGCTGATGGCTGATGGCTGTTCTGTACCATGGAGGGATGAGTCCTACCACTCCGGCTCTCCCGAAAGGATGAAGTCATGAGGTTCCGTGTATTCGTCGATTCCCAGACGTCTGAACCGTATCTGTCTGTGGATATCACCGGGGAGTCCGTGCTCCAGGATGCCTTCCTGAACAAAGGCGACGCCTTCTCCCGAGCCGAGAGAGAGGATCTCAAGCTCGTCGGGCTTCTTCCTGACCATGTGTCCTCGATCGACGAACAGTTGAGGAGGGTGCGGCACCAGTACGACCTCAAGACATCTGAGATCGGGAAGAACATCTATCTCAATGGTCTGATGGATCGCAACGAGACATTGTTCTACCGTTTCGTGCTCGACAACCTCACCGAGACGGTCCCGATCATCTACACACCGACGATCGCTGCTGCATGCTCGCACTGGAGTCGTATCTACCGAAGGGCCCACGGCCTCTATATCACTCCTCGCGACCGGGGCCGGATCGTGAGCATCTTGAGAGGCAGACCGGTTATGGAACCGCCTGTCATCGTTGTCACCGACAACGAGCGCATCCTCGGTATTGGCGACCAGGGCGCAGGTGGCATGGGGATCCCCATCGGCAAGCTTGCTCTATACACCGCGGCAGCAGGCATCCATCCAGCTCGGACCATACCGGTTTCTCTTGATGTGGGCACCAACAACGCAGAATTGCTCGATGACCCTCTCTATGTGGGCTTCCGGGAACCCCGATTGCGTGGCCAGGAATACGACGACCTCATTGATGAGTTCGTCCAGGCAGTCAACGAGGTCTATCCGGGGGCATTGCTCCAGTGGGAAGATTTCGCGAATGTGACGAGTTTCGGGAACCTGGAGAAGCATCGCAAGGAGATCGCCTCATTCAACGATGACATACAGGGGACGGCTGCGATGGTCGTTGCGGGCATCTTCTCGGCGAGTGAGTACCACCCATTGAACGCCACCGAGCATCGGATCGTCATCTCCGGTGCTGGTTCTGCTGGCCATGGTATTGCGAATCAGATCGCCTTTGCGATGATCGACAGTGGAGTAGATCCACACGAGGCCTGGAAGCGAATCTTCGTACTCGACAGCCGCGGTTTGATCCTGTCAGACCGGCGGGGACTAAAGGGGATGAAGGCGGATCTTGCCACGGATCCCGAGGAGATCGCGCATTGGGATCACCATGAGGAGCAGCCGACCCTGCTCGATGTGGTCCGCAATGTCAAGCCGTCTGTGCTGATCGGCGTGAGCGGCATGCCTGGCCTCTTCACGAAGGACGTCATCGAGCAGATGGCATCGACATCTGAACGCCCGCTCATCATGCCGCTGTCGAATCCGACAAGCCACACCGAGGTCACGCCAGCCAGCGCCCTGAAGTGGTCGAATGGAACGGCGATCGTTGCAACTGGTAGCCCCTTCGCACCTGTCGAATTCCAAGGGGAAACCCATCCGATCGGCCAGGCGAACAACGTGTTCATCTTCCCTGGCATGGGTCTTGGGATTCTCGCGGTGGGAGCGAGAGAGGTCACAGACGGGATGTTCCTTGCGGCTGCAAGAGCTCTCTCAGCAGCGACCCCTCCCGAGCTGGTCGCGGCTGGCCAGATATATCCGGACATCGAGCATGTGCGAGATGTGTCGCGCACCGTTGCGTCTGCTGTTGCGTCCAAGGCCGTGGAGGAAGGCGTTGCCGACGGTGTCGAAGATCTTGAAGCCGCGATCGAAGCAGAGATGTGGTTCCCCGAGTACGTCCCTGCCCGGTTCTCAGGGCACAATTGAGTCGGAGACTCTCCGTCCGGCGTCCCCCTTTCAAGGGGGACTGCAGAGGAGCGTTAGCGACGATGCAGGGGGATAACGCGATAGCCAACGAGTCTTCTTGAAAGGTTTGGGGCGACTGGGAAAGCGAGCGTTGGCTTCGCGTTATCCCCCTGGCTCGCAAGGAACGCGGAGCGTTCCCACTCGCCAGTCCCCCTTGAAAG
>JAMBLL010000280.1 GCA_023336765.1 Actinomycetes bacterium
AGGTTGCAGGTGGGGGTGAGGCGAGTCCCCTCGTCATCGTTGCAGTCGACTTCGAAGCGGGATTGATCGTTATCCGCAACGACGGCGATGAGGACTACGACCTCACCGGACATTGGATCTGCAACCGGCCGACGTACAGCGAACTGCCAGGCGAGGTACTCGGCTCTGGCGCGATTATCGAGATCGACACGGCCGTTATCGGTTTGAGTGCCGACAGCGGAGAGATCGCTCTGTACACGTCGAGCGACTTCGGGAGCGCTGATGACATCCTCCGATACGTCCAGTGGGGAACGGACTCTCACGGACGTACGGCAGTCGCAGTTGCCGGGGGTGTGTGGCAGGACGGAGACTTCGTGAACAACCAGAGTGCCAACATAGAATCCAGCGGTTCAGACCCGATATCTGCATCAGACTGGTCGTCCTCCTGATCCTCAGACCTGTGCCTCGGGGAGTCCGAGAGTTGCAGCGATCTCCTGCGGGCCGATGATGACGAGTTGGGCCCGTGGACGCGACATACCGATGTAGGCAAGAGCGCGGTCGCGAGGTTTCTCGAGACGGCTGAGAATGACGATGGCAGCGGACGCCTCAAGCCCTTTGTACCGGTGGATGGTCTCGACCGCGATACCCGTCGACCTGTTGCCGACGGCCTCGATCGGCAGGCCTGCAGACGTCTGACCGACAAGGTGGTCCTTCGTTTCGCGTCGCTGGGTGAGGACCACAACATCGTCGGTTGAGAGGTTGCCTTCGTTTACGAGCGAGTGCAGTACGCCACGCAATGCCTTGTCGATTCCTTCCGCCGTCTCGACAGGGATGAACATCGGTTCGGGCCCATCGGTACCCATTGCGGGCAGGTCGTCACCGTAGATACGGGCAACAACAGCCGCGATCTGGTTCGTGTTGCGACAGTTGGTGTCGAGGGTGTACTCGACCGCATCGATCGGGGGCTCCCAGTCCTCCCTGTAGATGGCCTGGTGTGGGTCCGCGAACACGAGGAACAGGCCTTCGTCGGGATCGTCGAGCGCCCCCTCGAGTGCCATGAACCACGAGTCGTCGAAGTCCTGTCCCTCATCGATGATGATCGCGTCAGCAGCGAAGTCGCCGACGGTGAAGGCCTCCAACAGGAGTTCACCCACCGGGTCATCCCAGAACCCCTTGGGAATCTCGTCAGGGAAGTCGAGCCCTGCCTCGATGATCCACTGGCGGGCGAGATGGTGGAACGAACCTGCCGTCACATGATCATCGTCCGCGAACTCTGCGGCGAGGGCATCGCCGAGTGGGCGGTTGAAACAGGTGAGCACGACCCGGAAGCCATCGGCCGAGAGGCGTCGTGCGCGGTCCTCGGCGAGGACGGTCTTGCCAGTGCCAGCTCCACCGAATACGAGGACCCTGCGCGCCCTGGCGAGTCCGGCCACAGCTCGGCGTTGCATCTCGGTCAGATGGACCTGGCGTGCTTCCACGTCTGCCACATCATCAGCGAGCGTATGACGGATCGTGAGTGTCGGTGCGAGACGCTCCGTGATCGCTTCGATCGACGCACCATCGATCGTCTCGTGCAGGTTCCAATGGTTCACCACATCGTTGATGGCTGCAACGGGCCGTTGCAGATCTGACCGGTCGAGCACGAGTACGTCAGGCGCCTCAGCAGAGAGGCTACCGCTCGACGTCACCTCAGGGAACCACACCGCATGACCGGCTTCGATTCTTGGAAGATCGGGTATCGCGTCACGCAGGTACCTCACGAGCGCGTGTTTGGATGAGACAGCCTGTTCGAAGGGATCGATCGGATACTGCCCACCCTTGTTCGTTGTGAACCAGTCGCCATCTTTGATCGTTATCGAGCCGCCCTTGGCTTCGATCACGATCAATCCGTGCTTGGGATGCAGCAGAACGAAGTCTGCTTCGCCATCACCCTGTCTTCCCTTGCGTCGGGATTGCCACGCGACCGAGTGGAACACCCGCCACGGATCGGGGAGTTGTTCCAACGTTTTGAATATCGGGCGTTCCGATGGAGAGACGTTCTCGGGCAACCGTTGCGGGTACATCCTGGCCATGACCCCATGATGCCACTTCTCCCCGTTCTAGCGTCAGAACCGAGAATGGGTGAGTAAGGTTTATCGGTATCAATAATAGAAATTATGTAATACCATAAGAACATGGACACAAGGCTTCTTCTGTATCAGACGGGTTCGCTGCTTCGCGTTCGGCGGGAAGAGCTACGGCTGACCCTTGCCGAGGTGAGTCAGCGCAGCGGTGTGACCATTGCGCAACTCTCACGAATCGAGAATGGCCTTGTTGACGCGCGCCTTTCGACGCTCGTACGGATTCTCGATGCAACAGGTGCGGGCCTCGACGACATCGTCGTTGAACCCCTGCGAGAGATCTCGCTTTCCGACGCTCTTCGCAGGAGGGATAGTGGACGTTCGAGGATCGAGCGATCTGGTGTGGCGGAATCGGACGTGAGCGCTCGACTTGAGCGCAAGGATCGGCGAGGTTCAGACACCACGGCAGAGCGTTCACGAATGGACACCACATGAAGCAGTCTGGTCTTCGTGAACTCGAAGCGGCGGAGCGCGAGCATGATCCGATGGTGCGGCGACTGTGGCTCGTTGCTGCCATCCAGGCAATCGTGCCTCGGCCGGTCTTTCTGGTCGGTGGCTCAGCGGTAGACCTCCACACGGGTAGTTACCGGCCAACCGACATCGATCTCGTTGGTGCCGTGGGAGTTGCTGACCGGGTTGCGCTCATCGATGCCGGATTCGTCGAATCTGGCGGACGGCATGTCAAATGGGTGTTCTCTGACGGGAGCGCCGAACTCGTGGAATTTCCCGAATCACGACTTGACGGCACGTTCGAGCGCATTACATTGAGTGAGGACACCGCCATCAACGTGATCACCGTGGAGAGCCTTATCGTTGATCGGATCAACCAGGCAACCGATGGGATGTCTGTCACCTTCGACGAAGCGGTCCGCCTGGTGATAGCAGTTGGCGATCGCGTCGACTGGGCAGCCATCGCGTCGGAACTGGCGGGCAGGCCTGATGCGATCTACCTCGGTTCGATTGGGCGGGCACGCGACGTCCTCGTAGGTGCGGAGATGGAGCACGTAAGCGAGGCGCACTTCCGAGAGTGATCCGGTGTCTCCGCTTGTTCCCCCCGGTGTGGCGCTGCACCCTGAAGATTAGAAGGGCCAGAAGAGGGGGATGAGGATGAGGGACAGAGCGAAGAACGCGGCGAGCAGCGGCGCGCCAACTTTCATATAGTCGTTGAAGCTATACCCGCCCGGGGCCATCACCATCAGGTTCGGCGCTGTTCCGATCGGCGTGAGGAACGCAGATGATGCTGCAACAGCGAGTCCCATCATCAGGGGATACGGGCTCACGCCAAGGCCAGCGGCGGCGCTCAGGACGATCGGTGCCATCAGCACGGTCGCGGCCGTGTTGGAGATCACCTGGCTGAAGGCGGCGGTAACGAGAAACACCCCCGCCAGAAGCGGCACAGGTCCGATGCTACCGAGCGTGCTCACAAGCCCATCGGCGATCTTCTCGGCTCCACCTGTCTGCTCGAGGGCGATCGCCATGGGGATCATCGCTGCGATGAGGATGACCGTCGACCATGAGATCGCACGGTACGCCTGAGTCCTCGTGAGGCATCCGGTGAGCAGCATTGCTCCTGCAGCGAGCATGGAAGCGATCACAACAGGGACCACACCTGTGACCATCAGCACCACCATCGCTGCAAGGATCGCGATCGATATCCATGACTTCGTGTTCAGTTCGATCACCTGGCCTGCGATCGCCTCAGGCTGGCCCACGACCACGAAGTTACGTTTCTCCTCAGCCATCGACCCGATCGCATCCCACGTGCCGCGGACCAGCAACGCATCGCCGAACCTGAGGGGTTCTCTCGTCTCGATCAGCTTGTCCCCGCGGCGTATCCCGAGGATGAGTACCCCGAATGTACGGGCGATGGCCCCATCGGCGACGATCTTTCCCGCATATGACGAACGTGGTGTGAGGAGCACCTCGGCGATACCGATCTCCTGGGAGAGGAGGTCGCTGAGTTCGTGCCCTGCGTCGTCGATTGGGAGCAGACCGAGGCGCATTGTTACGGACAGTTCATGCACCTGGGCCGGTGTTCCCGTGACGATGAGAACGTTATTGAAGTTGATCGTCATATCCGCATCGGGGAGCGCCGGCGGGTCGGCCATCATCGATTTCATCCGTTCTCGGACTGGTGATGGCATCGGTTGGCCGATCACGTTAGGTCCGTCATGGTGCTGCTCGATCTGAAGCACCGATACACCGAACCGCCTCCCGATGTCGGCTTCGCGCAGCGACTTGCCGATGAGCGGCGAAGGCTTGCGAACTCGCATCCGGTACAGGTTGTCATCGAGCGAGTACACCGCAGCGAGTTCCTCCATCTCCTCGTCGATCGCGGGAGGAGCGATGCTGGTCCGATTCTTTGGCAGGAGCTTCTTGCCGATCGTTGCCATGTAGACGATCGCGACAACGAGAAGTGGGATCGCGATCAGGGAGAATTCGAAGAAGCCGAACGGGCGGAAGCCAGCGGCTTCGAGCGCGTCGGCAACAACGATGTTCGGTGGCGTCCCTGCAAGGGTGAGGAGGCCGCCGGCGTTCGCTGCGAATGCCACGGGGATCAGGAATCCCGATGGCGTGCCTCCGACTCCCCACGATGCCAGGACGATGGCTGGCATCAGGGTCGCGACCGTTCCTGTGTTCGAGATGAAGCCTGAGAGGATCGCTGTCGCGAGCATGGCGAGGACGATGAGGCGTAGCGGTTTCCCTCTGGCAGCTCCTATGAGCTTGTCTCCGAAGTAGGCAGTGACGCCTGTGCGACTCAGCCCTTCGCCAACGACGAACAGGGATGCGATGAGTACCACTGTTGTGTTCGCGAAGCCTGAGAACGCTTGGCTAAGGTCGACCACTCCGGTCAGGTAGAGCGCAAGAAGCGATGCAACAGCGACGAGGTCAGGATGGAACCTGCCCCAGATGAACAGCACGATCGTGATACCGAGGATCAGGAACGTGATCGCCATGTCGCTCATCGCAGGACTCCTGGGGTGCTACGTGTCGTGGCCATCATGGGATGATATCGCCCTGATGAGAGCCTGCGTGAGCGTGCATTGAATGGACTGGCCATCCGGCGTTATCGATGATGCCAGCAAGCACAGGTCATTCGGGGGCTAGTACGTAGATGGATGCCGACAGGTCGCCCGTGGCGGTACTCACTCGTGTGATCGTGCGTCGGTAGCCCGATCCCTCGAACTCGTCCAGCCTGGCCCAGTGATCGGGAAGGTCCACCGATTCAAAGAGAAGAATGTCGACGATGTGTCCGTCAACGTCGAGAACGATGCCTGGATACCCGATCGCCGCGCCCCATCCCTCCTGAAGTAGTTGACCGCGAACTGTTCCCTCGATCCAGTGGCCGGACAGGCCCTTCAGTTGGTGATGGTTGGGGCGGCCTGGCGCCAATGTGCCGTACACAGCGAGGCGGCAAGTTGGCCCAGGTGGGTTCTGTGGAGGGTTGTCCAACTCCGCGGTGCTCATCCCATCATTCCTGGTCCGGGGT
Source organism: Actinomycetes bacterium (assembly GCA_023336765.1). Taxonomy (GTDB): domain Bacteria; phylum Actinomycetota; class Acidimicrobiia; order Spongiisociales; family UBA5794; genus JAMBLL01. Next base: position 5,590 of record JAMBLL010000280.1, read on the forward strand.
TCCGTGCGCTGGGAAGCCTACCGAGCGGTGGCTATCGCGACGTTCAAACCGCGCACAACGGAGCTACGGACGGGTTGTTCCACCTGCTACGGGGTCCAGACCATCGTGATCTCGGTCGCCTCGCCTCCGTTGACGTACACCCAGCTGTCGAGTTGGCAACCGCCGATGCATCCGTTCCCGAGCGTGGGAAATGCGGACCATATCTCGTATGCCATGTCCATCCAGTTCATGGCTGCATCGAGAACGTACACATGTGCGGAAATATTCACCGGGACCGTTCGCAGCGCCGGGTTGCTGTTGGTGATGTCGCCGATGCCATCTTCCTCCGTCGAACCAGGAGGGTTCGGGGCGAAGCACATCAGGTCGAAATCGAACGAAGTGAGTCCCACGTTCACGATCTCGCCGAACCAGATCCCATCGGGGAGCGGCCCTGGACCGGGCGTACAGCCGGACCCATAGAGATTGATTCCATCATGGAGACGTACTGGATAGTACGTGGGGTTGTCGGTGTCAGCGACCTTGTACACCGTGGCTATGGTCGTCGTGGTTGGTGCTGCTGTGGTCGTCGGCGCAGCTGTTGTCGGTGGTGGTGGTGCCGCCACGGTCGTTGTTGGTCCGGAGGTGGTTGTCGTGGGAAGTGTCGTGACAGGGGCGACCGTCATGGGAACAACGGTCGTTTCGATAACGGTCGTTTCGACTCCATCTACAACCGTCGTCTCAGATGTGCCTGCTGAGGTACACCCTGCCACTACCAGTGCGATTCCTACCACCAGAGACATCCATCGTCTCATGATCGCCTCCTTGGTTCCACGGTACACCCGATGCTCGATTGTGTACATAGAGGATGAAGGTTCAGGGAAGGTTTTCCCCCTCCGACCTCGCTGCGCTCGCCCACCTCTCCCGTCCAAAGAGCCGAGGGAGGAACCAGAATCAGAATGAGTCAGAAGGAGCTCTGAGAACCTCCGTCATCCGTCATCTGTCATCTGTCAAATCATCGGTGTGTGACTTCTCCGTCATCGGTCAAGGTTCTCCGAGTCTCTCTCCCAGTTCCTCTGGGGGAGATGTCGAGGCACGAGACAGAGGGGGCATCAAGAACTCCGGACCAGGCCGCTCCCGATGAGGTGCGAGATGTCAGGCGAATAGACGGTTCTTGTCGACGAATGCGGTGACGGCCTGGGGGTGGGGCATCACGCGGATACCGTCAGCGATACCGGGGAATGCTGACGCTGCCTCGATGTGGCGACGGGTGATCCATCGCTTCCCATCGA
>JAMBLL010000281.1 GCA_023336765.1 Actinomycetes bacterium
GATGAGACACAAGAGAGACGCCTTCGCCTCACTCGTACGGCGGTTGGAGGCGGGGACGGCATGACTGATACGGCGATGAGACAGAAGAGAGAAGCAGCAGCACGCCATCCGCGTACACTCGATCGGATCCGCTCATCGGGTGGCCGGAGGGCATCGATACTGCTCGTGATCGTTGCGATGCTGCTCATAATCGGACTTGGCGCCATGTTGTCCGCATCGTCCGTCATTTCGATCTCCACCACCACGAGACAGTTCGACCTTTTCTCGAAGCAACTCCTGTGGGTCGGCTTGGGTGCTGCGGCCCTCGTGGTGGCTGCGTTCATCCCATACAGTTTTTGGCAGAAGCTTGCCCTTCCCCTGTTCGTTGCAACGATCGCAGGGTTGCTGCTGACTGTTGCTGTGGGTGATGAACGAGGCGGTGCATCGCGCTGGATCGAGGTTGGTCCGATAACGATCCAGGTCGCCGAATTCGCCAAGTTCGCGATCGTGGTGGTCCTTGCGGCAATCCTCACGAAGAAGAAGGATCTCGTGGCCAACCTTTGGCACGTGATCATCCCCGTAGGTATCATCCTGGGATCGGTGTCGGTTCTTCTGTTGATGCAACCGGACTTCGGGAACCTGCTCCTGGTTGTCGTCCCCGCGTTCATCATCCTGACAGCCTCGACGGTGCCCCTGCGCTACGTCTTCGGTCTGGGTGTCCTGGGGATGATGACGATGTCCGCACTGGCGATGTCCGCACCGTATCGCAAGGACAGACTCTTGAGCTTCCTCGACCCGTTCGCCTCCGCCCAGGGTACGGGACTCCAGGCCGTGCAGAGCATGGTGGCATTGGGGTCTGGTGGATTCTTCGGTGTTGGCCTTGGCATGAGCAGAGCCCGGTGGTCATGGCTACCCAATGCACACACAGACTTCATCTTCGCCATCATTGGAGAAGAGACGGGATTCGCAGGGGCGATCATCGTCGTGACGTTGTTCGCGCTCTTTGGCGCGGTGGGCGTGTCGATCGCGTTCCGCGCCCCTGATCTCTTCAGCAGGTTGCTCGCTGTGGGAATCGTCTCGTGGTTGTCGGTTCAGGCCCTTATCAATATCGGCGGTGTCATTGCGGTACTACCGATAACCGGAGTCCCACTGCCGTTCATCTCTGCGGGCGGCAACGCGATGCTCATCAACCTGTTCGCCGTTGGAGTCCTGATCAATATCGCCTTCGCACCTCCATCTGGCACCGAGTCGTGAGCGTCGGTATCGCCGCGGCGGGATCGGGCGGACACGTGTACCCCGCACTGGCCGTAGCCGATGTCCTGGTCGCACGGGGTATCCCCCAAGATGACATCATCTTCTTTGGGGGAGACAGGATGGAGTCTGACGTGATCCCTGCTGCGGGATATCCGTTCGTCCAGGTGGAGATCCATGGGATCCGCCGGTCGCTGTCGACGGACAATCTGACGCTTCCGTTGAAGATCCGAGCAGCGCGTAACGTGATCGCAGACACGATCGCAGATCGAAACATCGGAGCCATGGTCGTCTTCGGTGGTTACGTCGCAGGTCCAGCAGCCCTCGCTGCGAGCAAGACCGGGATTCCGCTGGTCGTCCATGAGGCCAATGCCCAGCCGGGCGTGGCGAATCGTTTGATAGCGCGTCGGGCAGACACGGTGTTCGCATCGTACGCTCCGGCCCTGTCGAAACTCCCGATGGCTGAGATCGTCGGCAGTCCGCTGCGAGCGGCCTTCGGGGAGTTCAACAGAGACGAGATGAGGATGGCCGCGCGGGAACGGTACGGGGTCGGCCACGATGGGGTTGTACTCGGTGTCGTGGGTGGAAGCCTTGGTGCAGGCGCACTCAACACGATCGCCCGTTCTCTTGCTTGTGATGATGAGAGAGGATTCGAGATCATTCATATCTGTGGGCGGGCGCACGCACAAGAGTTCGTCGCAGATTCACACGATGTGGACGGTTGGGTCGTGAAGGGATACGAAGACGACATGCCGATGCTCTATGCCGCCTCAGATCTCGTGCTCTCGAGGGGAGGGGCTATGACCGTCGCAGAACTCCATGCCACTCGCACCCCCGCTGTGGTCGTTCCGCTGCCAGCAGGGGGCGCCTATCAGGGTTTGAATGCCATCGACGCAGTCGATGCGGGAGGATTCGTTGTGATAGACCAATCCGACACAGCGCAGATCCTCGATACTGTCAGATCGTTGCTCGATGACACTGACCGTCTTGGGGATATGTCGCGTTCCCTTGCGGACTCGCCTCATCTGTCCGCTGCCGCCATCGTTGCCGATCGTGTTCTGGAGGTGCACCGTGGTTGACGACATGACGATTCCTCAGCGAGTTCACATCATCGGAGCAGGTGGTGCCGGGATGTCGGGCCTCGCAAAACTGCTCAGCCAACTCGGCCACACCGTATCTGGCTCCGATGTGAAACCAGGCCGCATGCTCGACTCGCTCAACGACGTTGGCATCACGACCTGGCTTGGCCACAGGCCAGACGCGATAAAGGGCGTCGACCTTGTCGTGGCATCTTCTGCTGTACCCGACAGAGACGCCGAACTCGCGGCGGCCCGTGCCCTGGGTATTGCAGTTTGGCGGCGGCCTGCCCTCCTGAGTGCCTTGACTGCACACCGTCATACGCTCGGTTTTGCAGGGACACACGGCAAGACGACATCAACCGCCCTGGCTGTGAGCGCCACGCGCTCGATGGGATTGAGCCCTTCGTTCATCGTTGGAGGTGAGATGATCGGCCTCAATACAGGCGCATCTCTCGGAACGGATGACCTCTTCCTCCTCGAGGCCGATGAGGCGTTCGGCACGTTCCGACATCTGAGCCTCGACGCTCTCCTGATCACCAACATCGAAGCTGACCACCTCGACCACTACGGGACAGTTTCGGCTCTCGAGGACGCGTTCGCCCAGGTTGCTGGACGGGTTGTCGGCCCGAAGGTCGTGTGTGTTGATGACCCGGGCGTTCGCAGGCTTGCACAGACCGTCGAGGTGATCACCTACGGGTTCGCACCGGACGCGCAATGGAGGATCACCGATCTCAAGCATGATACGGGTGCGGTCTCGTTCCACCTCGAGGGTGCAGGAGATTCTGTTGATGTGATGCTGCCCAAGCCTGGTGAGCATCTTGCGTTGAACGCGGCCGGGGTTCTTGCGCTCCTTGGAGAGTCTGGCTTGGATGTCGCGGCGGCCGCTGCTGCTCTGGGCAACTTCAAGGGTGTTCGCCGGCGGTACGAGATCACCGCAGTGGTGGACGGGATCACGATCGTGGACGACTACGCCCATCACCCCACGGAGGTCGCAGCGACGATCGCCGCTGCCTCGACAGGATCCAGCGGAAACGTGATCGCAGTGTTCCAACCGCACAGGTACACGCGGACAGCCGATCTCGCACCCGAGTTCGGGGCACCGTTGGCACTGGCGGATCAGGTCATCGTGAGCGAGATCTACGCGGCAGGAGAGCGCCCGATCATCGGTGTTACCGGCAGACTTGTCTCCCAATCTGTCGAGGCCGCAGGCGGGAACGTATCGTTCGTTCCCAGGCTGACAGATATCCCGGTCATCATCGCGGCGAGCGCGCAACGCGGAGACGTCGTCCTGCTTCTCGGCGCTGGCGACATCTCATCGATATCGCGAGACGTGGTTCTCGCGATCGAGACGGCGCGATGATCGAGCATCCCACGATCGAGATCGATGTTCCTCTCGCACCGTTGACGACGTATAAGGTCGGGGGTCCCGCCGCGTACTTCGCTGAGCCCAACGACCTGTTGGATCTGCGTGATGTGCTCGAAGCCGTCGGTCCCGATATCCAGATCGTGGTCCTCGGCCGCGGCAGCAATGTCGTGATCTCCGACGACGGCATCGATGGTCTCGTGGTGAAGCTCGGACACTCCTTCCAGGCAGCGGCTATCTCTCGGGACGGATCGATCGTTGCTGGCGGAGGGATGCCGCTTCCGAAACTCGCGAGGTTCGCTGCTCAGGAGGGTCGTGGGGGACTCGGCTTCTACGTCGGGATACCCGGATCGGTTGGTGGCGCCGTGCGTATGAACGCCGGCGGCCACGGCGCCCAGACCGCGGACGTCCTAGATCACGCAGTTGTACTCGACGCCAGGACCGCGGAGGTGGTCGAGATGACGCCCACCGAACTTGCGCTCTCGTACAGGCACTCCGGCCTCACTGACACCGACATCGTCGTTCAGGCAACGTACCACACGCACCCGGCCGACAAGGCCGCACTTGACCTTGAGTTGCGTGAGATCACGCGTTGGAGAAAAGACAATCAACCTGGTGGCACCCTCAACGCAGGGAGCGTGTTCAAGAACCCGCCTGGTGATCACGCCGGAGCCATCATCGACCGAGTGGGGCTCAAAGGAGTCCGATTCGGTGCAGTTGCGGTGTCGGACGTGCACGCCAACTTCATGGTTGCCGCGAGTGACGCGACCGCCAGTGATATCTTCCGTTTCGTGTACAGGATCAAGGCCATTGTCAGGGACGAGACGGGGATCGATCTCGAACCTGAGATCAAGTTCCTTGGTGACTTCAGCTCGGTTGTGGCCCCACCATGACGACGATGGAACCTCGTGTTGCAGAAAGACGCCGGGGCGTATCCGAGGACAAGGCCAGACGTAGGCTTCGATGGATACTGGGAATCATCGGGCTGATAGCAGCTGTTGCGCTCGGGTTCTGGCTCATACGGAGTCCAGTGCTGTCGATATCGTCGATTACGGTCTCAGGAGCAGAGCTTTCTAACCCGCAAGCCGCCATCGACGACATGGGTGTCATCGTGGGTATCCCGACCATCGATGTGGATGGAGGCGCCATCGGGCGCGCGATCGAGTCTGATCCATGGATCGACACCGTCGATGTTTCTGTCAGATGGCCCGGATCGGTGTCCGTTGTGGTGACGGAACACCGTGCGCTCGCACCCGCACGGGCCGGGGATGGCTGGGTCATGCTGTCCCGCAAGTCCACCGTTCTTGAACCTGTGGACGGGCCACAAGACGGTGTGTTCATCGTCGACATCGACACGTCAGCTACCTCTGTCGGGCAGACCGTCGTGAGCCCGATGGTCCTCGGCGCGCTCGAATTCGGTTCTGCGCTACGCCCCGACCTCGTCGGTGATGCCGTGTTGTCGGTCGATGGCGATGGCCTCGTCGTCACGGTCGATGGGCACATCGTGAGGCTCGGACGACCCATAGATCTCGAGGAGAAAGCGCTCGTCCTTGCCGCGCTCCTCGACACAGAACTCGAAGAAGGAGCGGAGATCAATCTCATCGCTCCGACACGACCCGCGGTGTTCATCGCACAGCCCGAGGAACTCGACCCTCAGCCTGTAGTTGAGGATGAGGAATAAGTACGACACAAACCTCAACCTTGTGACTAAGGTTGGGCAGAACCTTCGTTGGGAGGGATGGATTTGATGACAGAAACAAGCAATGGGCCACACACGTACCTGGCAGTGATCAAGGTGGTCGGTGTCGGTGGTGGCGGTGTTAATGCGGTGAACCGCATGATCGAAATGGGTGTTGGAGGCGTTGAATTCATCGCCATCAACACAGACGCGCAGGCGTTGCTCATGTCGGACGCCGATGTGAAGCTCGATATTGGTCGTGAATCGACCCGCGGACTCGGCGCAGGCGCCAACCCCGAGGTCGGTCGCGAAGCTGCAGAAGAACACCGTGATGAGATCGAAGATGCTCTTGGTGGAGCCGACATGGTGTTCATCACTGCTGGTGAAGGTGGAGGCACAGGCACCGGAGGCGCACCAGTTGTAGCCGAGGTTGCCAGAGGCCTTGGTGCGCTCACCGTTGGCGTTGTTACCCGCCCGTTCGGCTTCGAAGGCCGCAGACGCAGCGTTCAGGCAGAGCAGGGTATCCAGTCCCTCAAGGCCGCTGTCGACACGTTGATCATCATTCCGAACGAGAAGTTGCTTGAGATCGCAGACCCGACCACCCCGGTGGTCGAGGCTTTCGCCATGGCAGACGAGGTGCTTACTTCGGGTGTACGCGGCATCACAGAGCTCATCACGACGCCTGGCCTGATCAATGTCGACTTCGCAGATGTCAAGACGGTGATGTCCGATGCTGGCTCTGCCGTCATGGGTATCGGGATCAGTACCGGTGATTCACGGGCGCAACAGGCCGCTGAGAAGGCGATCTCCAGTCCGTTGCTCGAGACATCGATGGAAGGTGCACGAGGCGTGCTGCTCTCGATCGCAGGGCCGAGCGACATGACACTTCACGAGGTCAACACCGCCGCAACCCTTATCAGCGAACACTCCGATGCGGACGCGAACATCATCTTCGGGTCGGTTATTGACGAAACTCTTGGCGACGAGATGCGCGTCACGGTGATCGCAGCCGGTTTCGACCGCGATCGCCGTACCAGTTACTCACCTCCCGTCGCTGGGCCTGCATCGGGCAGGATGCGTCCGCCAGGCAGCAGGGATCCCGGTGCGACGGGTGAGACTCCGGTCACGCCGAGGCCGAGCGGAGCCACCGACGAGATGGATATTCCGGGCTTCGTCCAGGGATGATCATTCCTCCGGGTGTTCCGGGGGTTGTGTTCGGAACGAGGGCCGATGGTGACGCTCGCAGCGATGAACACGCCCGCAATGTGTTCTCGACCCGTTTCGGCATCTCGCGTGACTGGGCAACGGTCAAACAGGTCCACGGAACGGTCATCGCCACTGCTGATGCTCCTGGCTTCCAGGGCGAAGCAGACGGCTTGACGACCGACGTGGTGGGTCTCCCTTTGGCCATCGCCACTGCAGACTGTGTCCCGGTTGTTCTGATCGCTGAACGGGCAAGAGCCGTCGTCCACGCAGGTTGGCGCGGCGTTGCAGGAGGTGCGGTGTCGGAAGCACTCGGGATCATGAGACGTTCGGGAAACATCGTTACACGCGCCGTCATCGGACCACACATAGGGCCATGTTGCTATGAGGTGGGCCAAGAAGTGGTTGATGCCATTGGAGGGTACGAGGCGAGGACCCGTGATGGTGATGTGAGCGTTGACCTGGCGGCCGCGACGCGCGCCCAGATCGAAGGGGTCGAAGTCATGGACATGGGCATATGCACGTTCGACGACGGCTCCATGGCATCCTATCGTCAGGACCGTACACCCGACAGACAGGTGACAGTGGTATGGCTACCCCAGGATTGAAAGCGGTCAGAGCCCGGATGGCATCCGCAGCCGCCC